>CAZOLU010000121.1:0-10136 GCA_964580485.1 uncultured Saprospiraceae bacterium
CAGAATCAACAGTCATAGGATATTCATCCAAAAACTCCTCCTCTATATGCTCATTTTCAGCACTAACCGTATCAGATCTGAGGGTATCTTTAAGGTTGGAAAGTGAATCTGCTAAAGCTATGGTACTATCCTTTAGCGCATTGTTTTTATTAAAATCTTGGTCGAATTCTGAGGCATCTTGTTCTGAAGGTACTTTTAAATCATTAGCACAAGAAAAGAATAATAAAAAACTAACACCTAACAAACACCTCATAACTTGCTTTTTTAATCACTTAGACAGAATCATACCCGACAGTTCACCCTTGGCTACCAAATCCCCATCAACATTATGCATTTCTACTTTACATTTCAACTTCCCTAATCTAAAAAACTTCTTTTTGGAACACACCCAAACTTTTTCATCTGGCAAAACCATTTTGTAAAATGTTACATTAGAGCTTGTAAATGCTATTTGAGGTATTTCCTTCACTTTATCCTGCATTAAATAAATGCCATAAACCACTAAGCCAATCTGTGCCATACATTCAATCAATAAAACACCAGGGGTAATAGGATTTTCAGGAAAATGCCCTTGATAAAAATAAGAATTTTTCGGAAAAGTATAGTGTCCTTCTACTCCATCCTCCCTTAGACTTGTGATTCCATCTACAAACAAAAAAGGCGACTGATAAGGCAATAACTCTAAGATTTCTTCTTGCTTCATTTTTGTCTTTTTATTTGGGTCAATCATAATGCTTATAGTAATGGTGGATTAAGACAAACGCTCCCCACCATCAACAGGAATCAACGCAGCATTGATCCAACTTGATTCATCTAAACACATCAGATACACCACATTGGCTACATCTTCTGGGGAGGTAAGTCGCCCATAAGGATTTCTAAATACGGCATGAGCCTTCAGTTGTTCGCTTCCTGGTATCAAACGAAGGGAAGGGGTATCGGTAATTCCAGGTTGCAAAACATTGGCTCGAATCCCATAAGGGGCATACTCCAAAGCAATTGATCGAATCAGGCCTTCTAAAGTCAGTTTGGCAGCAGAAACGGCTGCATAATTCGCCAAGGCTTTTTGATTGCCTTCACTGGTTAAACCTAAAACCCTAGCATCATCGGCAAATAAGGCCCGTTGGTGCAGGGCTTGCAGCCAATCTAGGAGACTTAAAGCCATATTGTAAATTGTCATTTGAAAGTCTTGGCTACTCAGATGTTGGTCGTTTATCTTAGTCCATCCTTGCAAAACTTCGTAATGCTGTCGCAAAACTTCACTTTCAATAGCTTCTAGATTTTTTGAGCTGGACTGCTGCACCAAGGGTTTTAGATTACCTTTGGCTATAGCATGCAAGAGCAGGCGTACCCGTCCTTCTTTCCCCATAGTTTCTTGCAATTGGTCTAGGCTCTTGGAGATCGACTCGGGCTTGCTTGCATCAAGATTAAGCCCTAAGACCTTCACTCCATAATGCGTACGCATTTGCTCAAAAGCCGCTTCGGCCGAGCGGGCTTCAGCCCGCCGCCCCCGATAAATTAAGCACAAGTGCATGCCTTCGGCTGCCAGCTTTTGGGCAGAGGCTAAGCCAATGCCACTAGACCCGCCTAGGATAAGCCCCCAATAGTTTGTATTCTTAAACGCTTGCATAAAAGTTTCTACTAAATTTTGATCGGGTTTAGAGGAATCATCGTTCAACCAACAAAACTAAAGGGAATATAAATGAGATGCAAGTTGAATTTATTTTTTGTTTTGAAAACTTGGGTTATTCCCGCGCTTGCGTGGGCGCGAGCGAGCAACGCTCTTGATAAGCAAGAGCGTTGCTGCTGCGCAGGCGCAGCAGCAAGCCCCTTGATTGGAACAAGGGGCTTGCTCGCCCGCGTGCGCCTGCGCGCGTAGCAAGAGCGTAGCTCATCTACGCTCTTGCTCAAAAAAACTAGGATTGCCATTGAAGTAAAAGGCGTTGAGCAGAAAAACCAGGGCCAAAACTTAGCATTAAGCCTAGATCATTTTCAGGAATTTTTCGCTCTAAAAAACGCTGCAACACATATAAAACTGTAGCAGAAGACATATTACCATATGCTCTCAACACGGCCTTGGTATCGTCAATATTTTTACCCAGTTGATGAAAAAGTCCTTCTACAATTTGCACAATCTTCTTACCTCCAGGGTGAAAAATGAGATGTTCAATCTCTTCAATACTGACATTGTTTTTCTCTAAAAAAGGAAAAATCACCTGAGGGAAATGTTGCTCTATTTTGTCGGGCACAGATTTATCCAAAACCATTTGAAGTCCAGTATTGCGCAGATTAAACCCCATCATATTGATTTCATCATAAAAATGATACATTTCTCCATCCAAAATAGCAGGTTTCAACTCATCGGAAGGGCCTAAAATAGTGCATACGGCTCCATCTCCAAAAATAGCAGCACTTACCATATTCACCATACTCATATCTTGATGTTGAAAAGTAGAGGTAGGCGATTCGAAAGCCACAATAGCTGCACGTTTCCCAGGGTTTGACTTCAGCAAATTGTGGGCATAGATTAGAGCTGAGGTACCTCCGGCACAGCCCATCTGCATGACGGGTAAACGCACGATATCCGGTCGCATTTTAAGGCTATTGATTAAATAAGCATCAATTGAAGGGATCATAATTCCTGTACAACTAACCGAAATAATAAAATCAAGGTCGCTTGGGTTCAAGTTAGCCTCTTTCAATGCACCTTCTACCGCTTTATGTGTTAGTTTGATATACTCTTTGGCATAAAAAGCATTTTTCTCCTCAAAGCTTGTTTCTTTAAACACCTCGTCTATGTTCATAATAGAATAGCGACGATCCACTTGGGCATATTTAAAGATTCTCAATACCTTTTTACGAAAACGCTCATCTTGATCTTGCAACCATTCTTCTACATATGGTAAGGTGGCTTCAGTTGGTTTAGAATATGGAGGTAGGGCGATGTGGGTAGATAATATTTTAGGGTTCACAAACAATAGTTTAGAATGAATAATAAGTGTAGATATAGAAACTGCTACTAGAACAGATGGTTCAATACGAAGCTAATCGAATTTTTGATAATTTTTATATCAGGAGCAACAAGAATTATCCAGACCTTAGTATTGCTTGATATCGGAAAGCCCATTTCCATTGAATTTGAAAATGCTCAAAACCTGCACGTTGCGCCAAGGCGCTCAATTCTGATCGCCTAAAGGCTCTTCGAATCGACAGTTTACCATCGTGGCGCACCATTTTGCTTGCGCCTAAAACTCGTGTAACCCCATCAAACAAAAGATGCGCTAAGCGAGAACGCTGCAAATCATTGATAAGGACTCCAATTTTAGCACACTTCTTCATAGTTTTCAACAGCAATAAAATTTCTTCATCCCTAAAATGATGTAAAAATAAACTGCAAAGTGCTATATCATAATCCATTTGAGTAAAGGCGCTTGAAAAGACATCGAGCTGTTGGAATTGAATTTCAGGGTAGTTTAAACTCGCCTGTTGAGCATAATCTACAATAAAAGCATTGGCATCTATACCTATCAACTCTATTGGTCTGTTGTTTTTACGTCCCCAATCAGCTATTTTTCGTAAAATTTCCCCTCCTCCACAACCCAAGTCTATAATTTTGATGGGCTGACCTTTAGGAAGTCCTTTCCACATTTTTTTTAATCCAGACAACACCACCGTAGTTCCGCCCAACCATTGATTTACCATAGCGATCTGGTTTAAGGTAGAAGCCAATTCAGCTCCTTCCATTTCCAAATCATCCATTATTTCAGCTTCGTAAGATCGTTCTTTGAAGTTCATGTTTTTATATTTAACTTTGGTTGCATTATTTTTCATTGATTTACCAAAAATCGACTTATGGATCTAAAAGTAGGACAAGCGATTCACATTATCAAAGATATCAAGGCGGATATTTTTGATTATAGCGGTTGGAAAGGATATGTTACATTGATTGATCAAGACGGTTTTCTAGAAAATGGCGAGCCTTGTTATATTGTTGAAGTGGTGTGGGATATTCCCCATCTTGAGCAAATGGATAAGGATTTTATGGAGTTGGTAGATGTTCATGACATCGATTTTGAAACCTTTTATTTTTATCTTGATAAGATTGAGTATGAGCTGGTAACACTAGACAACACTATTGAGGAGATCCAAGATTTCATAGAAACGCTTGAGGATCAACAATTGGAAGAGAGCCGTAAGAAACTCGAAGCCCTAGTACGCCCCTATCAAAAAGCATCTGATCAGCATTTGTTTGCAGCTTGGTGTCGGTACCTAAAGGCTCATATTCCACCTTCTACAAAAGCTACCTATAATAACCCTCGGCGCCTTACTAAAGGATTGAAGTATGGAAGTCCTCTTTATGTTGAAGTAACCATGTCTTATGATAAGAAAAGAGGCGTTTTGGGTTTGACTAAGAAAAAAAATAAAAGTATTAAGTTTTTAATGCAAGATATTGTTTTAGAAACTGATGAGTCAGCACAAGAAGCCTTAGATAAATATGTAGATTGGCTGTATTTTATGGATATTTACTAACATTTTAGTCACTAGTACCACTTGGCAATTCCTTGTCGATGCTTAGGATCTTTTTATACTTATTTTTATAAAAATCAAAGGATGAATCATCAACTCACTAGCCCCTTGAAAAGCTTGACACCTATACAGACAGAGGGCTATAGCAAAGAGGAACTGCTAGCTTATTTTGAAAATAGCTGGACGCTCTATAATATCTTATTTAGTGCGATCAAAGAGGAGCATAGTTTTTATATAGCTCCAGATCCACTTAGGCATCCCTTGATTTTTTATTGGGGTCATACGGCAGCTTTTTATGTTAATAAGTTGCTGATGGCAGGTTTGGTGCCCCAAGGCATTGATGAGTATTTTGAGGAATTATTTGCAAAAGGTGTAGACCCCAACTTAGCTGAAGAATTGAAAAAGGACTTCCAATGGCCTAGCCTTCAAAGCGTCGATGAATATCGGCAAGCAGTTTTTCAATTGGTTAGATCAACTATACTACAACAACACAACAATGAACACATTAGCCCAGAACATCCACTTTGGGCACTACTGATGGGGATTGAGCATGATCGTATTCACTTTGAGACCTCATCTGTTTTGATTCGCCAATTGGATGTAGACCTCCTCGAATGTCCTGAGGCTTGGCAGTATGCTCCAAGCTTGGGAATGCCTCCTCAGAATAAGATGATTGAAGTAGCGGCTACTCAAGTTCATATCGGTAAACCTGATGCGGTCAATACTTTTGGTTGGGATAATGAATATGGTAGCTTAACACAAAACCTAGCAGCCTTTTCAGCTAGCCAAAATCTCATCTCTAATGCAGAATATTTGGAATTCTACCAAAGTGGGGCTTACCATGATCCTCAATACTGGACGGAGGAGGGTTGGGCATGGAAGACTCGAGTGAATACTCAACATCCTAAGTTTTGGGTGGCGGATAAGGTGGGGTTTAAATATCGAGCGATGTTTGATGTATTGGAGATGCCTCTAGATTGGCCAGTAGAAGTCAATGCGCATGAGGCTTGGGCTTATTGTCATTGGAAAGGTGATGAGTTTCGATTACTTTCAGAAGCAGAGTTTCATGCAATTGCTCATCAAGCTCTAGCTGAGGAAGACCCTATTTTTATGAATGATTATAATTTGAATATGCGCTATGGATCTCCTACTCCTGTAGGATATATGCAGGATGGAGAACGATATAAGGGCTTCCATGATCTTTTTGGTAATGTTTGGGATTGGTTGAAAGATGATTTTTATAAACTTCCAGGTTATCGCACACACTATCTCTACGAAGATTTTTCTGCTCCTTATTTTGATGACGAACACAGTATGCTAGCAGGTGCTGCCTGGGCGACAACAGGAACTGGAGCTTCAAAGTACTACCGCCTTTGGTTTAGAAGACATTTTTATCAACATGCTGGATTTCGTCTAGCCAAGTCCCTCCTCTAATTTATGGAACTTACACAATTAGCAATTCTAGAAAAAGCCCAAGCATTGGGACTTGAAGTAAACTTATTGGAAGGTAGTGGCAGCGATTGTATTGCAGTTTATCAGGGAGATCAAGAAATTTTATTTAATTCTGATGGAGTACCCTTGCATCAATTCAATTATCAAGCTTATAGTATTGCCGCTAACAAACAACTCAGTAAGCGTTTTTTTGAAAAATTGGGGCTTCCGCACCCTAAAAGCATCATTTTTCAGGATTTCACAGAAGACCTAGCACAGATTAAGGCATTTTTTAAAGAGGGGGATTCCTATGTCTGTAAACCTCTGAATGGAATGGGAGGCAGAGGCGTTTGTATGGATATTCAGAACCTAGCAACATTACAAGAGGCTTGGCAAGATTGGAACTCTGAATACGAAGTGTTTATGTTGGAGGAACAAAAAGCGGGGCATGACCTCCGTATACAAGCTGTAGGAGGGCGCATGGTAGCCGCCTGCAGGCGGCTACCTGCCCATGTGCTTGGCGATGGTCAACAAAGCCTCGCCCAACTCATCCAACACAAACAGCAAGCGGTCAAAACTCAAAATCCAGCCAACCAACTAGATATAGATAAGACTGCTTTGCAGCTAATCGCCCAACAACAAATGACCCTAGAAAGCGTACCAGCAAATCAAACACAGGTCTGGCTCAAGTCCGTAGCCAATATGAATCAAGGGGCATCTGCCATCGATATTACCGAAGAGGTACACCCAGATTACCGACACTGGATCGAGCAAATTGCAGCAGCACTACAACTTCGTGTCTTTGCTTTAGATGTGTTGACCCTCGATTACCAAAGTGCTCCAACTCCTCAAAATAGCTGGGCACTGGAAATCAATGGTAGTCCCTACTGGTATCATCATACCTTTTCAGAAAAACGACAGCATGATATGGCTGAACTCATTCTTCGTGATTGTTTCTCACTCTAAATAAATATTCAACAACATAAAGTATGTATAAAGTATATATTGGCAAATATCCAATTATTCTAAGTTCCAAAGAGGTGCAGTTAAAGCTTGAGGATTATCTTATAGTTGACTATTATGGTCAGAAAAACTATCTACTGCGATATGTGGATGCCTTAGAAAAAGAAAACTCCAAACATCAAGGGGTGATTATTCAAAGTAATGATCTCCCCAAGCTTTGGGAGGATTTCAAGGCGATTTTTCACTACATAGAGGCTGCGGGTGGTTTAGTCTTTAACACAAACAATCAAGTGCTAGGTATTTTTCGACGAGGCTACTGGGATTTACCTAAAGGTAAAATTGATCCCGGGGAAAGTCCTGAGGAAGCTGCAATTCGGGAGGTACAGGAGGAAACTGGACTTTTCCAACTTAGCTTGGAACAGCAAATTTGTAATACCTACCATTATTATCGAGATTCCTACAAGGCGCATCGCCGAACACTGAAAAAGACCTATTGGTTTCAAATGCGAAGCATCGAGCAAGAGCTTAAAGCCCAAAGTTCAGAAGGTATTGAACTTGCAGTTTGGGTAGATTTTGATGAGATGAAACAGAAAAAACCTATCTTTGATAATATTCTAGATGTGCTACAAGCCGTCTAGGGCAAGTTCTAGTCCCTGTATCATGCTTATTAACACTATACGATGAAGTATCCTTTACAAAAAATAGCCTATCTTGGTCTTGGATCTAATCTAGGAGACCGAAGACAACATTTGCAAATGGCCTTGCAGCAAATTCAATTAAAAGTAGGATTAACTACTAACATTTCAGGGATTTACGAAACGGAACCCTGGGGTAAAGGGGATCAGCCCAACTTCTACAATCAGGTAGTTGAGTTGATGACGCCGCTCAGTCCGGAGCTACTCTTGCAAAATTGTCTGGATATTGAGCAGTTTATGGGGCGGTTTAGAGCTGAACCTTGGGGAGAACGTAGCATTGATATTGATATTTTACTATACAATAATCAATGTTTAGACTTGCCGAATCTCCGCATCCCCCATCCCTATCTGCACCTTCGGCGTTTTGTGCTGGTTCCACTTTGTGAAATTGCACCTTATGTGATTCATCCAGGCTTGGGATTTAATGCAAAGCAATTATTAGAACGCTGTAACGACAGCTTGAAAACGACTCTAGTAGTATGAAGAAAGTTAATATTGCGAATGGTCAATACTTGGTCATTGAAGGGAATATTGGTGCGGGTAAAACCTCTTTAAGTCAAATTTTAGCCGCCGACTTAGAGGCTCAGCTTATGTTAGAGCAATTTGCTGACAATCCTTTTTTGGCTAGTTTTTATGAAGATCCCGCACGGCATGCACTTGCGGTGGAACTGTTTTTCATGACCGAACGGCATCAACAGCTGCAAAATTTTCTAGCCAATGCTCAGGCTTCTACATACAGGATTTCTGACTATATTTTTGCCAAAACGCTGTTGTTTGCAAGTAAAACGCTTGAGGGGGAAGAGCTTCAGCTCTTTCAACGGCTTTTTCATAGCCTCAACACCAGCTTTCCTAAGCCAGATTTACTCGTTTATTTACATCGTCCAGTGGAGGAACTCCTCTTTAATATTAAACGTCGGAATAGAAGCTACGAGCAGGATATTAGCCCCAATTATTTAGAAAAAATTCAAGCAGCTTATTTTGACTTTTTCCAACAACAGGCCACCCAAATCCCTATTTTAGTACTTGATGTAGAGGGAATGGATTTTGTAAACAATACCAAAGACTATCAACAATTACTCCAAATCCTTCAGGCTCCTTATCCAAAAGGAATTCACCATTGGTCGGCGGCAACACCATAAACTTCATAGTTCTTAGATCCCCTCCTAGTTAAATTCCATGTAGAAACTTCCTGTTTTGATGATGTGGATAAAGTACACTAACAATACACTGATCACCAATCCAAGGGTAGCCTTGCCTAAATCTCGTAAAACCAATCTATGAATATTCGCTTTCACTTTACCATCAAAACGCCAACGAATAGCATATTCTCGACCTGCCAAAAGTCCTAAAAACACCCAAGTGGTGCTCATAGGTACATTATTCAATTCCTTAAAGTATAATAGGAGTAATCCAAACCAAAAGTCAATCAGGGTAGCAGAACGAATGTCGGTTGTATTCGTTTTAGATTTAACAATTCCTTGAATAGCTCCTCCTTGTATATAAAATATATAAGCAAGTAAAGCTAGCATTCCTATGAGCGTAATGACTAGGGTTAGTAATGATATATCTCTAGGTAGATAAACATAAATGTTTGCAAAGTCTTGAATCAACCATTGCGACCACAAAAACCCCGTAGAACACCATTGTAGGGTCATCCAAAAGTTCTTCTTTCTCCCACTTAACTCATTTTTCATAAACCTCGCCTCAATCATTTTTGCAAAGATTGAATAAAAAATCAGCCCTACTAGCATAGCCAATAAATAGCCCAAGCCTGACTTAAAGGCCATTTGGCCTAAATTCTTAGGGTTGAAAAAGGTTAGAATTAAAAAGGAAGTACTTACTGGAATCCCTATACGGGTAAGAATCAAAAGCACTATCGGAGGAAATAAATACCACCAACTAAAATAACTGGGGAGGGGGTACTTATCTAAACGCCCGTAGGATACATCTCTAATCGGTCTCGAGAGAAATTCAACCTTGTATGCTTTGCCCTGATACACTGCACTTAGTACAAAGGGAGCTATGGCCTTTGCTACAATAGAATCTTTTTGCTCATACTCATCTACTGCATTCTTTTTGGAAATTCTTTCATATAAATAGAAGGTAAATTCCTTTTCAGACAATTTACTTTCATCAAACTCCTCTGGGCGTGTCAAGTATTTAGGGACACTATCTTTTTTATTGGTCAGTTCCTTGTAATAAAGGTATTGTCCTTTGAATGGTACATCACTTTTTACCTCACAATAGTTATCCACTCGAATGGCACGTGTTGGATTATTTACATACCAACCATAAATAAGTGTGGCTGCTAAAATAGATCCTGCAAAAGCCCATAAAACCCACCAAGGACGTTTTTCGTTTGAGCTTAGAAAAGTTCCTAAGGTTTGAATTACATCATTCCCAATAACAGAGTAAGCTGCCAATGCAAACCCTAAATAAATAATAATATCAGACATAGGACTACCGGATCTATGAAAGGGTTATTAGAGGTTGCTAAGAAAAGCATTCTCAAGGCTGTGA
>CAZOLU010000122.1:0-10102 GCA_964580485.1 uncultured Saprospiraceae bacterium
TTTTGGTGGACGATCAAGGCGGTATTACTCAAACGAATGCAGCAGGAATCAACTATTCCGACGAGTGGGGAAAGAAAATTGAGGTAACAGGCAGCTACTTTTTCAACCACACCGATAATGTGCTGGAAGACTCACTCTTTAGAACAAATATATCCTCTCGAGATTCTGGGCAGTTTTACCGACAAGCTAGCAATATTCGCAGCCAAAATACCAACCATCGCGCATCTTTTCGTTTCAATTACAAAATTAACAAAACCAATTCCCTTCTAATTCAACCCCGTTTTAGTATGCAAATGAACAATGGGGAGGATCTAACCAGCGCAGAAACCCTAGGAGAAGAATTTATAATTAGTCAGGTACTCAACAATTTCAACTCCAAGGTACAAGCCTGGAACTTCAACAATCGAGTATTATTTCGCCACCGTTTCAAGAAAAGAGGACGTACCTTTTCTATTAGTGCCGATCAGCGTTTGAATAACAGCTCAGCCGAAAGTAATCTTTCCTCCTATAATGATTTCTTTTTGGAGGGGTTTTCCGACTCCCTAGATCAAGAAGCTAGTCTTGCTCAATATGAGCAGACCTACTCTGGCCGCATTGAATACACCGAACCTTTGGGCAAAGGGATGCAGTTGCAGTTGCGTTATGATCCCTCTTTTAGCATTAGTGATGCAGATCGGCAAACCATAAATTTTAACCCTCTTGCAGAAAGCTACAACCTTCTAGATACAGCATTGTCTAATGTTTCGATCAATTATTACAATACCCATACAGGAGGGGCAGGACTTCGCTATTTCAAAAAAGGAACCATGTTGATGTTTCGGGCAAGCTTCCAGTATGCGCAGTTGAAAACAGAGCAGACCTACCCTTATGCCTTAGACACCGCCTACAACTTTTATAGTGTATTGCCTTTTTTAATGTTTCGGCATTCGATTTCCAAATCGAAAAAGTTGATGATATTTTACAGATCCAATACGACCAACCCTTCTATTACTGAATTGCAGGAGGTGGTAGACAATAGCAATCCTTTGCAGTTGTCGATGGGGAATGCTGCTTTGCAGCAATCGGTCAACCATCGATTTTTTATGCGTTATTCTTCTGCTAATTTGGAGAAAAATAGCATGTTTTTTACCATGTTGATGGGATCTTATACCCACAATCCGATTGGAAACAGTACCTTTATTGCTTTTCAGGATACACTGGTGAATGAAGTCTTTTTGGCACAAGGTACCCAACTCACACAGGCTGTGAATCTGAGTAATAATTTCAACATTCGGAGTTATAGCTCTTATGGGATGCCTTTAGACTTTATGAAATCGAATTTAAAGTTTAATCTATCACTCAGCTATACCCGTACACTTGGTCTGATTAACAATGAGTTGAACTATGCACATACTCCTAATGCAAGTTTGGGACTTACTTTGAGCAGCAATATTTCTGAAAAACTTGATTTTACCTTGAGTACTGATGGAGCCGTAAATTATTCTATCAATAGTTTGAATCCGAAAAGTAATACTCAGTTTTGGAATCAAAGCTCCAAGCTACGTTTCTATTGGAATCCTTGGAAAAGTTTGGTCTTCCGTACAGATATGGTTCATCAATATTTTAGTGGGTTGTCTGATGGCTTTAATACCAATTTCTTGTTGTGGAATGCTAGTATTTCTACCAAATTATTTAAAAACCAACAAGGGGAGCTTTCCTTATTAGTGTATGATATTCTAGATCAAAACAACAGTATCAATCGAAATATTACAGAGGTTTTCATTGAGGATACTCGAACCAATGTGTTGCAACGCTATTTGATGCTACAATTTACCTATCGCTTCCGTCCCAAAAATGCCAATATTGATATGGATAAGGATATGAAAGATGTGGAGCGTTATCGCCAATATCGAAAATATCATAAATAGCCAAATATTTGTTTCATCTCTAAATATGTTTTACCTTGAAGATCATTGATTACTCAAAATACATGAATAGATGAATCCCGTTGTAAAGTATAGCGTTTTAGCTTTTATGGGCTTAGTGATTTTTATTGCGATTGCATTAGCGTACATGTTTCAGACCAACTCTTGGCCAGGTAAGGGGGCCGTGTCAATCTTTTCTGGATTGGTGGTAGTAATTTGTGCCGTCATTAGCTTTTTTATGATTCGGGCAAAAACCTAAGAGAAAGCTGCACTTTAGAGTGCTTGTGTATGGGGCTTGTCCCAATGAGGTTAAACACATATCTTTAGCGGAATTCTTGACTTTTTAGAAGCCTAAAGGCTTCAAAAATATGTACGGTTATATCAATACAACTTCTGGCAGATTAGGAGTTGCGCCTTATAGTTTTGTAAGGTTGTGGCAAAAATATACTGATCTCCACCAGGCTGAATTTTCAGCTTTTTACGGATTTGTTCTACACTAGCCTTAAAGTTTCTACAACTAATATTAGCCTTTTTAATCCCTAATTTTTTGAAGGCCTTGGCTTGATAAGGGAGTTGTTGATGAACTAAGAATTTTCGACCAGGGAAGTCCTCCATCAATTCTTCTGAGGTGTACAAATGACTATTGGGGGCAAGTTTTTGGACTGCATAGGCCTTGGCAATACTATTAAAGGCACCTGCTTTGAGAATGGCAGCATTAGGCTCGTAGATATAGCGAAGTGGATCGCTATAAGTTGGCTTGGCATGGGCTTCGGCTTCCCAATCAAAGCTAAAGCTTTCTTCTTGATTTTGAGCAAGTAAATGATGCGCATAAATGCGCACTTGCCCCGCATAGCCCCTTTGCATCACAAAAAGCAACTCCTTACACTCTTGATGCCAATCCAGCACATGAACTTCCGCAACCGATCCCAATTCCCGAATCGATTGCTTAATGTCCAGTAGTGGAGAGGTTTTGACTACGATTTTTGGGCAAAATGCAAAGATCTTTTCAGCCAATGCTACAATATTGGGCTGGCAATCTGCTAAAAGAAAGACCTTCCGCCCCTGATTTCTGCGGCTAGGGTCGATATAGCAAAGTGAAAAGTCCTGATCTTTTTGTGCTTCAATAAAATCCTCCGCACTTTGCTGATGCAAAACAATATTGTCTGCATGTAGCAACTGAAAATTATGCTGTACTACTTTGAAAAGGGGGAGAAAGGGCTCTACATAATGTACCTGCTCAAAAGATTTTGAAAAATAATAGCTATCTACTCCAAAGCCCCCCGTTAAATCTACCAAACGCTTGCCTGCAAACCAATGAGCTTTGAAACGAGCCGTTCGCTCACTGGAGCATTGTTCCATCGAAATCGCAGGAGGATAGAGGATTTGATCCTCTGCTGCCCAGCTCGGTAGCTTTTGCCTTGCTTTTTGCCAACCCTGGATCTGTCGTAAAATAAAGTCCTTATCCAAGTCATTTCGCTTGGATAAGGACAGTGCCAAACTTGCAAGGTCCTCCGATTTATGTTGGGCAATAAAATCGAGTTCGGCTTGCATTATAGGGCATCTTGAAAGGCTTGCAGTGCGGCTTTACAACTCGCCAATAACTCAGGGTCGCTGATGCCCGCTTCTCCAAAGTTTTTGCCAAAGAATGGCAGCGAAAAGCTAGAGATGACTCGGCCATCCATCCACTGTGCTCGATCTTTAGCCGTTTGCAAGACCGATTGTCCTCCTCTACCACCAGGAGAGGTGGCTAAAAAGCAAAGTGGGCGATCATGCCAAAGGCTTTTTTCTATCCTAGAAGCCCAATCCATCAGATTTTTGAAAGCGACGGTGTAGCTTGCGTTATGCTCTGCAAAAGAGATCAAAATACCATCTGCTGCCTGTATGGCGGCCTTGAAATCATGTGCAGCTTGGGGAATGCCCTGCGCTTTTTCGAGGTCGATCCCATATAGGGGCATCGCATAGTCATTCAGATCCATAAAATGGATCTCCACTCCTTCCAACTGATGGGCTGCCCAATGTGCTAGGCGTTTGTTGATGGAGTTTTTACTATTGCTTGCCCCAAAGGCTAGTACTTTTTTCATCTGTTAAATTTTTAGATGTTAAGGTTGTGGTTCAAAACGAAGATAGAAATTATTTCAGAACTAAAAAAGAGGATTTCTAGAACCACGAAAGGAACTGTGCCAGCATTTGTGAAAATGAATTTAAAACTTGATTAAGTAAAGAGAAGGACTTATCTTTGTGAGTTAGAGCATAGCAAAACCTGATTATAGCTGGGGATAAAAAAAGTTGAATGAAAAAAACAAAGATAGCAGTATTGACATTTATTGGAATTTTGTTAAATTTAATAATAGCATGTCAGTCTGCTGAAACATATAAAGAAAAAGAAAGCGATCATCCTATCACCGAAGATAGTACTGCAAAAAAAGAGATAACACAGGGGGATATTCCCGAAAACTGGGAAAAAATTGATTGGGGAAAAGGCTATTACATTGCATTCCCTCAACAACCCAAAAAAAGAACGGTAAAGTCCAGAAAACGAATAGAGTATACCCTCACTGAAACAGACTATGTACTTTATGCCAGTCAGACCGACCTGTCGGAAGAACCCCTCTTTAAACAGAACCGAAAACTTAAATCTGTATTTTATGATGCCGTGCTAAAGGATTTGATAGAAGATCTTTCAGATGATGATGCAGAACCTGAGTTAATTCTGAAAGAAGAATTTCTCTTTTTGAATATTTATGAAGCCATACGAGCAGAACTCAAGGCTGAGGATTTTCAAATGGAACTAAAATCGGTGGTGATTGGTAAAAAGCTCTACACCTATGCCTTTATTTTATGGGAAAACCCAGAATTAGAGGAGCAGGAGACCATCATGGAACTCAAAAAACAGTTTTTCTATTCCTTTGGGAAGGAATTATACATTCAATAAAAAGGTAAGTATACCACTTCAGCGCCAAGCTGTTAAACAAAAAAAAAGAGATGAAAATACTATCTGTTGATCAAATCCGGGCAGCAGATGCTGCTACCATCGAAAACGAACCCATTAGCTCTTTGAATCTCATGGAGCGCGCCGCAAGCCAATTCACTACTTGGTTTTGCGAGCAATTCCCAAGAACACAACACGACTTAGTCAGTATTATTGTGGGGAAGGGGAATAATGGGGGAGATGGCTTAGTTGCAGCCCGTTTGCTAGAGCAAAAAGGCTATGATGTGGAGGTCTTTGTCCTAGACCTTTTCCCTAGCGAAAGCCCTGATTTTACGGCCAACTTGCAACGCCTGCAAGCAGAAACCAAAGTGCGTCTACAATGGATTCAAGCGGCTTCTGAAATGCCTGTTTTTGATGAGCGTGAGGTGCTCGTAGATGCTATTTTGGGCAGTGGACTGACCCGTGTTTTAGACGGAGAGTTGGAAGCTATCGTGAGTTTTATCAATGAGTGTACCAACATCGTAGTATCTATGGATATTCCATCGGGGATGTTTGCCGATATAATCACTCATGGAGTGAGCATTCATGCCGATTATACCTATTCCTTTGAAACACCTTATTTGGGATTTATGTTTCCAGATAATTTTGAAAGGGTAGGGGAGTTTTTCTATGGGTCTATTGGTTTAGATCGGAGGTTTATGGCAGAACTGCGTACCGATAACTTTTACGTTACAGAATCTACCATCAAAAATATTTACATCAAGCGTTCAAAATATGCGCACAAGGGGCTTTTTGGTCATGCCTTACTCATTATGGGAAGTCATGGTAAAATGGGGGCTGCGATCCTTGCCACAAGAGCCTGTTTGCGTGCAGGGGTTGGTTTGGTCACGGTACATGTACCTATTTGTGGTTATGAGGTGATGCAGGTGGCGGTTCCTGAGGCGATGGTGACCTTGGATGATGATCGCTATGTATTTACCAGGGTTTATGATTTGAATAAATATAGTACCATCGCTATCGGTTGTGGATTGAGTACCAAAAATAAAACACGCAATGCACTTTGCTACCTACTCAAAAATACGGATCAACCCAGCGTTTTAGATGCCGATGCCCTGAATATTTTGGCACAGAGTCCAGATTGGTGGGAATATATTCCCAAGAATAGTATCCTCACCCCACACCCCAAGGAATTTGAGCGAATGTTTGGGCGCACCTACAATGGTTTTGAACGCTATGAGTTGTTGAAAGCAAAGGCGCAGGAGTTGGGAGTTTACATTATTCTGAAAGGCGCAAACAGTTGTATCGCAACACCAGATGGTCTATGTTATTTCAATTCTACGGGGAATCCTGGAATGGGTACGGCAGGTAGTGGCGATGTTCTTACAGGGATTCTCACCGGGCTGCTTGCTCAGGAGTATAGCCCTTTAGAGGCTTGTATATTGGGAGTTTATGTCCATGGCTTGGCAGGCGATCTCGCCGCTGCCGAGAAAAGTCAGGAAGGCCTGATGGCGGGTGATTTAATTGACTATCTCGGTAATGCCTTTCTCACCCTACGCCCAAGAGATAAAAAGATTCACCAGAGTACCGAAGTACAAAAGCCTATTGTGTAAAAAATAGTTTAAGGGAGGAGCGCCCGCAGGGCGCTTTCCAAGGCCCCCTTGCTAGGACTTGCAGCAGCCAAGACCACTCGATGATCTTTTACACGCAAAGTGCCACTGCCCTTGGGGCGATTGCTGAGATGATGCTCCGTGTCGAGCAAAGCGGCTTTAGCCAACTCGATCAACTCTTGATGCTGTGCAGCAGACAAGGCCAGCTCCTGTTTTGCACCACCACTATAACTGCCCGTATTACTATACAAAGGAACCATAGGCTCGTAGTTCAAACTCTTGGCACTGACCTGAAAACTATTATTACTTCCATCAATATAAATAAACTCCTGAAAATCCATCTCCTGATTGCATTGAGCCGCCAAACTAATGATAGCTAGGCCGATTAAGAAAAGTGTACGAATCATGCTATTGTTTTTGGACAAACCAATCCTCATTTTTTTGAAATAAAAATACATACTCCATCGCTTCCCTACGATAAGGTCGCCAAAGCGTATAGGTTTTGCTGCTATCTGGTCCCCTCAGTATCAGCTTTTGAGCTCTAAAGACCAAATCATTCCAACCATCTTTATTCTGATCCTCTATTCGCAGATCCATCATGCTAGGCTGGTATATAATACCGTCAGCTGTTGCATCTTGGTCAAAAGTAGGCGGTGTAGACTCCATCAATACATTAAAAATATCAATCAACACTCCTTTCTCATATTTATAAAAATGATGCTGTCCCAGATGATTACAATCATGGTTAAAAGTCATCAACAAGGGGGGCTGATCTTCCCAAAGCTCTAAGAGTTCCGCCTGCGCCGCACTATCCTCATGAATCAATTGCCCCTTTGCATTGAAAATAAGTTGATAATGTTTGCCAAAAGGTGCGCACAAGCTATCATTGGGCAATTTTAAGTCAATCAACCAAATGGAATCTTCTAAACCATAGAGTGGACTACTGCCAGAATAGTGGACAATTGCCTCCTGCCACTCCTCCAACTCATAAGCCCGGATCAAATGCTGAAGGAACATAGTATCGCTTGAGCCTGCCGAATCCAATAAAGGCTGGAAAACATAGGATCGTCTTTTTTCCAGTCGTTCTTGCTCACGGTCAAAAAAGGAATGACTTTTTTCTGTGTTGATTTTTGGCTCAGCACTATTATTATTTGAGTTAGGATTAGTATTTTGCTCTTGGCAACTCCAAAGAAGTATGCTAAGTAGCAATATGGGGATTAAACTCATATCATATTGTTGCAACATAATTGATCTGCGATTTCCCTGAGTAATGGTTGAATATCCAAAAATAAAGAATTTGAAGGACTTGGATTCGGAAAATAAAGAAAAGATTTGGGATTTGTTCCAAACGGGGCAGGAAGAAAACATCGAATTGAGCTTTCAACTCATCAAGAGTCAGGGAATACCGATGCATAAGGAGTTGGAAGATTTGCGCATCTTGAATGAATCGATAGCTCAACCCTTGACGGTAGCTATGGTCAAAAAATTGTTTGTAGAGGATGTTTTGGTCTTGCGCTTAAAGCAAACTACATTTATTCCTAGTATACTAGGGCGTTTGAAGCATCTGAAAAAGCTCTATGTATACTATTGTTGTATCGAAACCTTACCCGAAAGCTTAGGCGACTTGGAAAATTTGGAGGAGTTGATTGTGATGAATAGCAATTTTCGTTACTTTCCCGATGCTTTGGGGCGTTTATCGCAGCTCCGGGTGCTTTATCTTTATAATACCCAAATCAAAACCCTACCTCAAAGTCTAGCCCAACTCCAAAACTTAGAGAAAATTCATATCGAAGGGGGCTTGTTGAAAAGCTTGCCCAATGTTTTTGGCGCAATGCAGCAACTCCACACCTTAGAAATTAGTGGACATCCGTTGTCGGAATTTCCCTCCTCTATTTTGAATTGCAGAGCATTGGTGGAGTTGAATATGAGTGAAAACCAGCTTTCGGATTTGCCTCAGGGTTGGGGGGGATTGCGTCAGCTCAAATTTTTAGACCTAAGTCGAAACCAACTCAAGCAGCTGCCCGATGATCTTGGAAGCCTCCCGCAACTCATGGAACTCAAAGCACAGGATAACCATTTAAGCTATTTGCCAGATTCCATCATTCATTGTAAAACCCTAAAAGAACTCTATCTGATCGACAATCAATTGAAACAACTACCTGAACAATTGGGGCAATTGGATAAAATAGAGGTATTGATGTTGTATAATAACCATTTAAGCCACTTACCCAAAAGCCTGATGAAGATGAAAAAACTTTATATTTTTGATTTTACCCAAAATCCGATTCGAAAAGCAGATATAGATCCTGAATTGATGAACTGGTTGGAGGAGATGATGGGCTAGTGCTGCCAAATACAAATAATATGAATGATTTTTATGAAGAAGTATATGATTTGGTGCGTCTGATTCCCAAAGGGCGGGTCAGCTCCTATGGGTTAATTGCAAAAGCCTTGGGGCGATCTGGGGCTGCTCGGCAAGTAGGTTATGCTCTCAATCGCTGTCCTGAGGATGTGCCCGCACATCGGGTGCTCAATCGCAAGGGCCTGCTCACTGGAAAGCATCATTTTGTGGGCGACCGTATGCAGCAACTTCTGGAAGCCGAAGGTCTCCGAGTAAAGGAAAATCAGGTAGAAGATTTTGAAAACTATCTTTGGGATCCGAATGAGGAGTTGTAGGCCCAACAGTCCATAGCTTTATGTGGTATGAAAAACAGATGCCCCTTGGCAGGCGTTATGCAACATAGCCTGCCTTGGCTTACTGCAAGAGCAGCAAAAACGAAAGCCCAAAAGGCAGATCATTGCGGTAGGCCCACACAAATTGTCAAAGAATCTTAAATTTTTGCCCAAACTATAGTTATTTTTACAGAAATATTCACTAGAAAATACATCTATTATGAGCAAAGTCAGTGCAAGTTGCAGCTATTGCCAAGCTAGCGTCAAAAACCATGGAGCTTCCATTAAAGCTCATCTCAAAAAATGCAAGCCCATCAAGGAGCATGGAAAGGAGTTTGGGCAAACAGAATATTACCTTATTAAAGTATCATCGCCCTACAAGCCTCATTGGTTGTTAATTAAGGTACACCCTAATGTCCTACTTGAAGAAATAGACCGCATGTTGAGGCGAGGCTGGTTAGAATGCTGTGGGCATCTAAGTGAATTTTATGTGTATAAAAACAAACGGTATCAAGCTATAGATATTCAGGCTAGTGTAGGAGCAGTCTTTGATCAAGAACCCCAAATCGACTATACCTACGACTTTGGATCTTCTACCGCACTTCAGTTAGAACTCATCGACAAAAAGCCTATGCCCAATGACGGGAATTTGCTGTTGATTTTACAAAATGAAGCTCTTTCGATCCCCTGCGCAAAATGTAAGAAAGCCCAAGCCGTAGGCTTTTGTTACGATTGTATGTATGAAGGAGATGAGGATTATGCATACTGCGAAAATTGTATAGAAAGTCATGGTCATTTGCCGGATGATAGTAGCTATGATGGTTATATGCTTATTAGCAACTCGCCACGTACGGGGATTTGTGCCTATGAAGGTCCTGTAGACTTTTCTAATTATATGTCTGCTACTACCAAAGTGAATCCCAAACGCAAGAGCAAAAAAGAAGCAGAAGATATTTATGTTGATGATGATGAGGGTGATTTCTTTTTCA
>CAZOLU010000123.1:0-10008 GCA_964580485.1 uncultured Saprospiraceae bacterium
ATGACTTTGATAAATGTTTCTTGAAATATATCATTCGCCAAATCGTTGTCCTTTACGAACATGTAAATAGAAGTATAGATTTTGTTTTTGTGACGGCTCAGGAGCTGTTCAAATGCTCTTTCATTACCTTCAAGATAAGCACGAATTAATTCGCGATCGCTACGACAAGATTTACTCTGCATGTGACTAAGGATTTACTTACAACAGTTATTTTTTTTTCGTGTTCTTTTTTTTTGAGTACTTTAATCTAATGCCCGAAAGGCCAGCAAAGACAATACAAGTTATTTTTTACTGCAAGCAGTACTTGTACAGTAGATGCCTTAAATGATTAAAAACTCAGAGCTAAAAGTTAAATGCTACAAATGACTAAAGTGTAAATCTTTTGGCGATAGGCTCAAATTATTTTCGAATGAGTAGATGTTATTTTTTGTTATTTGAATAGGCGGTCAAATATAATTACTTCTTTTGAGAATCCACCTATTTAAAAGTTTGTTTTTTTTATCTTTGGACGAAAGTCTTTTTGCTATTAGATTACGAACTAAAAGTTTTAAAGGTTACAATAATGACCAAAAAAAAATCAATTTATATCAAAGGCGCTCGCGCCAACAACCTGAAGAATATCAATTTACATATCCCTTACCATCAGCTCGTTGTAGTTACGGGGGTTTCAGGCTCTGGAAAATCATCGCTCAGTATTGACACCTTGTATGCCGAGGGACAAAGACGTTATGTAGAAAGCCTTTCTTCTTATGCCCGGCAGTTTTTGATGCGTATGAAAAAACCCGAGGTGGATAGCATTTCTGGACTTTGCCCAGCCATTGCTATCGAACAAAGGGTAGGTTCTAAAAACGCAAGATCTACCGTAGGTACACTCACAGAAATCTACGATTACCTCCGTATTTTGTTTGCACGAATTGGAAAAACTTTTTCTCCGATTTCGGGGCAGGAAGTTAAGCGCCAAACCGTTACAGATGTGGTGCAGTACCTACTTCAATTAGAACAAGGCAGTAAAGTAATGCTACTTGCTCCTTTTGTCCCTCCCAAAGATCGAAAGTTGTCCGCCGTTTTTGAATTTTTGATCCAAAAGGGCTATACCCGTATTTTGTTGGATGGCAAAACCCAAAAAGTTGAAAAACTATTAGATGATTTAAAAGGATTAGAGCG
The DNA here is from genome assembly GCA_964580485.1 of uncultured Saprospiraceae bacterium. Lineage (GTDB taxonomy): Bacteria > Bacteroidota > Bacteroidia > Chitinophagales > Saprospiraceae > Saprospira. The sequence goes on from CAZOLU010000123.1 coordinate 1,165, forward strand.
CATTGAAAAAAATCAAGATCAACATCAAATCCATATCATCATCGATCGCTTTAGCACAAACAAAGACGATGCCGAAAATAATAAACGCATAGCAGATTCCGTTGAAACCTGTATGCAAGAAGGGCAAGGAAACTGCCTTGTACAGCTAGCTTCAGGCGAAGAAAAAAAATTTAATACTCATTTTGAATTAGACGGAATTGAGTTTGCAGATCCCATCCCCCAACTCTTCAATTTCAACAGTTCGCTAGGGGCTTGTCCCGCCTGTGAGGGTTATGGTCAAGCATTAGGCATTGATGAAGATAAGGTCATTCCTAATAAAAATAAGTCGATTTTTGAAGAAGCCGTAGTTTGTTGGAGAGGAGAAAAACTCAGCAAATGGAAAGATTGGTTGATCTCCGTAGCCGATAAATTCGATTTCCCTGTACATCGCCCCTACAAAGAACTCAGCGCAGCCCAGAAAAAAGACCTTTGGGAAGGAAATGAACATTTTGATGGCATTGATGGCTTTTTCAAGGAGTTGGAAGCCAAGACCTATAAAATACAAAATCGGGTGATGTTGGCCCGCTATCGGGGTAAAACCACCTGTCCTGCCTGCAAAGGCACACGCCTACGCAAAGAAGCACTCTATGTGCGCATTGCAGAAAAAACCATTGCCGACCTAGTCCTGATGCCGATTGATGAGCTTGCACAGTTTTTTGAAAACCTAGTCCTAAGCGAGCATGACCAAAGCGTAGCCAAGCGACTACTGCTCGAAATCAACACCCGACTCAAGATCATGCTAGATGTAGGGCTCAACTACCTCAACCTCAACCGGGTCTCAGGCACGCTCTCGGGTGGTGAAGTACAGCGCATTCACCTGACCCGAACCTTGGGCAGCAACCTCACTAGTTCGCTCTATGTCTTAGACGAACCTAGCATTGGGCTACACCCCCGAGATACCCAGCGACTCATCACGGTACTTCAACAGCTCCGAGATCTGGGCAATACGGTAGTAGTCGTAGAACATGAGGAGGAAATTATTGCCCAAAGCGATTACCTGGTAGACGTAGGGCCTTTGGCTGGCGTACATGGGGGTGAAATCGTCTTTGCTGGGCCATACGAGCAAATCTATGAGCAAGCCAACGACAGTCTGACCGCCAAATACATGAGTGGTCGGATGCTCCTACCCATTCCCAAACAGCGCAGAAAATGGACCAGCAAAATTAGCATTAAAGGTGCTACACAACACAACCTCAAGAACATTGATGTCGATTTTCCACTCAACACCCTCAGCGTAGTTACTGGAGTCAGTGGTAGTGGAAAAACCACCTTGGTCAAAGGGATTTTGTACCCTGCCCTGATGCGCCTACTCAATGAACCCCTCAAAGAAAAAGCAGGAGAGCATGATGAACTGATTGGCGATTGGAAACGCATCAAACAAGTGGAGATGATCAACCAAAACCCCATTGGCAAATCTTCTCGCTCCAACCCCGTCACCTACGTCAAGGCCTATGACGAAATTCGCAAGCTCTTTGCAAAACAACATGCCGCCAAAATGCAGGGGTTCAAACCCAAACACTTCTCTTTTAATGTAGAAGCTGGTCGCTGCGAAACCTGTAAGGGTGAGGGTGAAACTGTGGTATCCATGCAGTTTTTGGCAGATGTACGCCTCACCTGCGATGAATGCAATGGCAAACGTTTTCAGAAAGAAGTCTTAGACGTTAGCTACAAAGACAAATCTATTTATGATATCTTGGAAATGACCGTAGATGAGGCACTAGAGTTTTTTAAAGAAGAAGATAAAATCATCAAAGCCATTCAACCCCTTGCCGATGTAGGCCTAGGCTATATTTGTTTGGGGCAATCCTCTAGCACCTTGTCGGGGGGAGAAGCACAGCGGGTGAAACTTGCCTCCTTCTTGGGCAAAACAGATGCACAAGGGCAACAAGTCCTTTTCATTTTTGATGAACCGACTACTGGATTGCATTTCCACGACATCCACAAACTCCTCAAAGCCCTCAATGCTTTGGTAGAGTCAGGGCATTCCGTTATTGTCATCGAACACAATATGGATGTCATCAAATCGGCGGATTATATTATTGATTTAGGAAAAGAAGGGGGGATCTTAGGAGGGGAACTACTCTTTGCTGGTACTCCAGAAGAAATGATCAACAGCGATGTAGACTCCTATACTGCCCAATACCTCAAGGAAAAAATGGAACGGGAACAGGAGTTGATGAAAAGCGCAGAATTTCCTAGTTTTTGAAGGTAAGACTCTTGGGAAAGGCAATTTCTGGTGTTTTAGCACTCTAGTTTTTCCTAAAAATTATTAAATTTATGGGAGTTACTATACTCCTTTAAAACTATTCTGAGATGAATGAAGACGACTTTTTAGATGATTTTGTGGAAGAGGATGAGCTCTTGCAGGAAAAGACGGAGGAGTACCTTCATCAAATCTATGAAAAACTAGATAGTGAAAACTGTGTTTTGGTGTTAGGGCCAGAACTATCTACCATAGAATTGAGTAAAAATGGGCGAGCGATTACCCTCCCCATTCATGAACTAGTGGCCTTTAAGTTCGCTGCTTTCCTCAATAAAAAGAAGATAGATTTCGACATTCAGCGAAAGAAAGATTTGGCGTATATCGCCATGCGTTGCCATGCTTCGGGGCTACCAGAATTGAGAGAGGAGCAATTGGCACAGATGGTAAAAGCAGAATACCTCAAACAAAGGGACAAGCAGCCTCCTATTTTTGCCGATTTGGCCACAATGCCTTTCAAACTCATCCTCAACACCAGTTTTGATCATTATATGAGTGATGCCCTCAAGGCAAAAAAGCCTAATGCACAGTTTGCTTTTTACAATTACCAGCGAAATATCAGCTCATCTATTGGGGAGATTAGCACAGAAAGTCCCTTGGTGTATAATCTGCTTGGCAGCTATCAAGATAGCGAGTCGATTATTCTCAGTAAAGCACAACAAATAGACTTCATCACTAAACTCGGTCGTAATTTCTCTAAAATCCCAACCGATGTCAGCAGTCTATTAGACGAAAATACCGTTTACCTCTTTTTGGGATTTCGTGCCAACTCCTGGCATCTTCCACTTTTATTCAGAACCTTGAACTTCCACAAACACAAGGCAGCCTTCTACTATCAAAAGGAAGCTAGTGCCGCAGATATAGAACACATCTACAGAGATCTCTTAGCCTTTCAGTTGCGCTGGGAATCGCCACTTGTACTAGCCCAACGCCTAGTTAATGGCTTTGCCCAATGGCAGGCTAATTATGGCCAGCCAGCCCCTACACAACAACAAAACATCAAAAGGCCTAGTTTTGACCTTGCCACTGGCAAAGCCAAGATCTTAGTTATGACCTCCAACCCCAAAAATACACAAACCCTAAACCTCAATAAGGAGATCAACTTGATTAAGCAGGAGCTCCAGCAAGCCAATCAAAAAGATCGTTTTGAGCTTGAACTCATTTTGGATGTCAACAAAGGCAGTCTTTCCTATCTCTTGGAAAACCATCGCCCCAGCATCGTACAATTCTCAGGACATGGCACTGGAGATGCCCTACTCTTTTACAGCGACAATGACCGAGCCGATGCCGTTTCTGGGCGCAACCTCGGCCGAGTGCTCTCTCATCACGACAGTATTAGTTGTGTTTTGCTCAATGCCTGCTATTCCGAAAGCCAGGCAGAAGAAATGGCGCAGTACATTCCCAACATTATAGGCACCGACAATGCCATTAGCGACAGCAAAGCCCATAAATTTGCAAAATATTTCTATCGCCAAATTTTTGCAGGGGCTAGCTATGATCGAGCTTTCGACATGGCCTTAGATGACCTCGGCATCGAAGGGCTAGATCAAGGCGCACAATTTGTATTTTATAAAAACGGTCAAAGAATTCGATAGGCATGGCAAAACTAAACAGTAGATATCCTGGCCTTCGTTCTTTTCAGGCCCATGAAAGAGACCTCTTTTTTGGTCGTAATGAAGAAATTCGAGACCTCTACCAACTCATTAAGGTCTCTAGACTTTCGGTACTTTTTGCAAAATCTGGAATTGGGAAAAGTTCTATCCTCAATGCCGGAGTCATTCCTTTATTAAAAGAAGGCAATTATCGAATATTCAGCAGCCGTTTTCAAGATACAAAGAGCAGCCCTGCTGAAATTTTGATTCAACAAATGGAGTACTATGCCCAAAAAGTACAACTTGCCGCAAAAGCCGCCAGTCGGATCCAAGAATTTGAGCAACTTTCGGGTCGAAAAGCAGGACTTTGGGAACAATTTAGAGCCTACAACTTCGAAGAAGAATTAGGCATCACCCCAGTCTTAATTTTTGATCAATTTGAGGAATTGTTTCTGCACAGCAACGCAGAACAAGAAGAATTTGCCAATTTCTTATCCGATTTGGTCTATGAACGCATCCCCAAAGCATTACAAGAAACCAAAGCAGAACTCAGCCTGAGCGATGATGATATTTTCGATGACCTTTTTGAAGAAGATTTTGGAGATTATCAATTGGATGAAGGCTATAAAGATGATGGATTAGATTGGTGGCGACGCCCCCTCAACTACAAAGTAGTCATGGCCATTCGCTCCGACAAGCTATCCCTCATGGATCGTTTATCCGATAGCATTCCTGCAATCTTAGACTACCGCTATGAGCTCAAAGCCCTAAACCGAAAAGCCGCTACCGCTGCTATCATCCAACCTGCCCAGCTTAGTGGGGCTCAGTTTAGCTCCCCTACCTTTAAGTATGAGCAAGCTGCCCTTGCCCAAATTTTAGATAATCTGAGCAATGAAAAGGGGGAGATTGAATCCTTCCAACTCCAGATTATCTGTGGGCATTTAGAAGAATTGGTGCAAAAAGAAAAGCTCAAACAAATCGAAGCCCAGCATATTGGTGGAGCTTCAGGTATTCAACAAATTCTCAACAATTACTACGAGCTCAAAATTCAATCTTTGGGGACGGTCGCTGATCAACTCCTTGCCCGTAAGCTGATTGAGGAGAATATGATTGTAGATGGTATTCGAGTGAGTTTGGCAGAACCCATTGTTTTGAAAACAATTCCCCAAGCCCTACTCGAAAAGCTCTTGGCTACCCGGATTATCAAACCAGAAAACACCCACCTGGGTAATGCCTATGAGGTTTCGCATGATACCTTGGTAGAACCGATTCTAAAATCCTATGAAAACCGCCGCCAAAAAGAAGAGGCTGCCGCAGCCGAAGCCGAGCGCCTTCGTCTAGAAAAAGAAGCCCAAGCACAACGCCAAGAAGTAGCTCTTGCTCAAAAGCGCAGACGGCAAGCACTGATGGTAGCAGCAGTAGCCGTAGTGATGGCAGTATTGGCACTGATTGCAGTATTCTGGGCCATCAGTGCTCAGATGGATGCCGTTTGGCAAAAAAATAAAGCTTTTGAGGCAGCATCTGAAGCCAAACAACAAGAAACCGAAGCCATCGAAAACTACAACAAAGCAATTTTCTCAGATATTCAACGCTTGGAAGATGAGCTACGTAGCTTTAAAAATGCAGGAAAGGCTGGTAAAGCCCCCGCAGAACAAAAACTTCAACAAATCCAAGACAAGCTTAATGAGCTAAAAGACACCGAATCTCAAGCAGATCAAATTCAAGCGATTAAAAAGAAATTCCAATGATCAGAATAGCCTTCCTTTTTATCATAGGTCTATCCTACACCAGTCTATCTGCCCAAGATTGCCCATTTTATGAGGCCCTGATGCAGCAAGCTAGCCAAGAAGCCGCTAAGGCCAACTACAAACTAGCCCTCAACAGCTATGATGCCGCCGCTATTGCTGCCAAAGATTGTGGCTTCAATAAAGATGAGGTCATCAATGATGCTATTGCTGCTATTTTTGATCAAATCAATCAAACCAAGGAAGATGCTATAAAAGCTAAGAACGAAGCCCAAGTCTTAGCCAATAAAGCCAATGATCTGGTCAAACGCCTGGGAGATGCCGCCGCCTATGATTTCTTCTTCAAAGAGGGGGTTAATCTCTTTAAAACAGAATTGCAAAAAGAAGTTCCCGATTTAGAGCTGGTCATCCAATATCTGGGGATTGCCGCCTTTGCCAAAGAAACCCAAGAAGTACAGCAATGGATTAGGGCTTATGAACTCCTAACCAAAGCAGAAAGCTACCTCAAGAAAGGACAATTTCAGCAAGCGCAGACCGCTTTTCAGAAGATCCAAGCCAATGAAGCATTGAGTAGCAATTTTGCACTCTATGCCCAAAAACGCCTTAGCCTCATTGCAGGCAGCAAAGATTATAAAAACTGGGAAAGGTTCATTGCCCAGAAGCAGGATAAAAGCATTCAAAGCGCCAGCTGGACGGGGACTTTTGATAAAGGGCATTATTTGCCGATTCATGCGATTCCGGATAATGCCTTTTTGGATTTCCCCAAGTTGCGAAGCCTTAAATTACATCTCAATAGATTGACCTTATTACCCAAGTCCATCTGTAAACTTCAAGCATTGGATACTTTGGTGGTATCCAGCAATCGACTTTTGGCACTGCCTACTAATTTTGGGCAACTCCAGCAACTCAGCTATTTCAAAGCCAGAAGAAATCAATTGGAGCAGCTCCCTAGAAATTTCCCTCAACTTCAAAAACTCAAATACCTGGAATTGGCCTACAATTATTTTAGTCAATGGCCCCCAGAGCTCAATGCCCTCCCATTAGAATATCTAGATTTGGCCTACAACCGCATCAAAGCCATAGAAGCCTCTAATTTAAAAGGAAATTATTGCAAAAGTATTAAGCATTTGGATCTATCGGGAAACAACATTTCTCGGATTGCAGACCAATTAGATGCTTTTCAAAGTTTGGAATTTCTCGATCTTTCAGATAATAAACTACGGGCTTTACCCCCTTCCATTCGATCCCTCAAAAGTCTAAAAGTATTGGATCTCTCCAATAATCCAGAACTGAGTATAGATCTCAATGATTTCATCGCAATGCCCCAATTAGAGGAACTTTATTTATACGGCTGTCAAGCCATAGATGAACAATTGGTGGAAAGTTTTAAAGCTAAACACCCTAATCCTGATCTTAAAGTTATTTCTAGTTACTAAAAAAGCCCTCTGCGCCTTTCGAATTACCTACTCGTATTCAAGTATCTAGATCTTAATGTCTCATCGGGACTAGCCCCGATGGATTGGAATTGCTCACCTTCAGCGCGCAAAAATATCAAGCGCTGTAAGCGCGACATCCCAATACGACTGGGTGTAGCCCGTCGCAAAAAATCAAACTCCAAGTCCTGAAAGCGCGACATTCCTGTCCACTATCTGCGAAGCGCTAATACACTTCGCATCGGAATTGCACTCCTTCAGAGCGCAAAAATCGTAGAGCGCTGAAAGCGTGACAGCCCAATCCGTGGGGGTGTAAGCCCCATGCAACCAAAACCTGCGAAGGGCTGACACCCATTCGCATTCAAATGTCACCCCTTCAGGGCTCTTAGAGCAAAGCCCCATGCAAAACCAAAACTCTAAATCTTGATGCTTCACCCTTCATCGGGACTAGCCCCGATGGATTAAAATTGCACACCTTCAGAGCGCAAAAATCGTAGAGCGCTGAAAGCGTGACAGCCCAATCCGTGGGGGTGTAAGCCCCATGCAACCAAAACCTGCGAAGGGCTGACACCCATTCGCATTCAAATGTCACCCCTTCAGGGCTCTTAGAGCAAAGCCCCATGCAAAACCAAAACTCTAAATCTTGATGCTTCACCCTTCATCGGGACTAGCCCCGATGGATTAAAATTGCACACCTTCAGAGCGCAAAAATCGTAGAGCGCTGAAAGCGTGACAGCCCAATCCGTGGGGTGTAAGCCCCATGCGCCGCCCTGCTTTAAGCTATTTTGCGCTTACTTATTCTGTTGCTCAATATCTGCTGAACTGAGGGAAAAAACTAACCGAAACCCAAGGCTGAGGCTGACAAGATCCGGGCGGTTGCTGCCGCGAAAAGCGGTACGGCAGTACTGGGCATAATCGTACCAAGAGCCGCCCCGCAAACGACGATCACTCGAAATCTGCCCCAGGAATAGGGGATCTTGTTGCGCCCCTGGCGCATATGGCGCATAAGCATCCCAGCACCATTCCCAAACATTTCCAGCCATATCGTAAAGTCCTAGCTCATTGGGCTTTTTGCCTTTAACGGGCTTGGTGCTTCTATTATTGTTTCCGCTATATTCAGCAAGCTCGTCTAAATCATCCCCTCCTGCAAAGATATAATTTTTGGATAAAAGCCCACCCCTTGCCGCATATTCCCATTCGGCTTCAGTGGGTAGGCGGTAGTAGCCATAGCTGGTTTTAGCGTTCAAGGCTTTGAGAAAGTCTTGGATCATATTGTAGCTGACTCGCTCTACGGGACAGTTGGGGCAGCCTTGAAATTTACCAGGGTTTTCACCCATTACTGCCTCCCATTGGGCTTGGGTGACTTCGGTTTCGCCTATAAAAAAATCGGAAACGCAGACTCGGTGTAAAGTCTTGTCGTCACCAACTCTATAACGCTTTCTATCTCGTTCTTCTTTAAAGCCCATCTCAAAGCAGCCCCCTTCTACGGGGATCATTTTGTAATCGAATACAAAGCTGCTGTCTTGGGCATATAGGGTAGCCGACAAGAGCAGGAGGCAGAGGAGGAGTTGTGGGTGCATATCTTATTGTTTTTAATGATCTTTAGTAAATGATGCAATAGGGGTTAAAAATACATTTTTTTTTAACAAAAGCGAAGCGCTGACACAGTTCGCAGTGGAATTGCACTCCTTCAGAGCGCAAAAGCCATAGAGCGCTGAAGGCGCTGTCCTTGTCCACTATTTGCGAAGCGCTAGCACGCTTCGCATCGGAATTGC
>CAZOLU010000124.1:0-9983 GCA_964580485.1 uncultured Saprospiraceae bacterium
CCTTAAAAATATTTTCTAATTTTCATAAAATTTGATCTGCGAAAGGTCAGTTATATAACTCTCTGCGATGGGTTTAAGCCATATTTTTATATGAATACAACTAATATAACTATTTCTCTATCAAAGACCAATTTATTTTCGCTATAGCTCTAACAGAATGAGCTCTTTAGCACCCAAAAGACAAAAAAAGCCCTTCCTTTTGGGAAGAGCCTTAAATTCTATTTGTTGGTATGGTTATTTCGTTGCCACTCGGTTTGAACCAAATACACCAGCAATATACTGACGATTCATACGTGCAATATTCTCTAAAGAGATGCCTTTGGGGCATTCTGCCTCACAAGCCCCTACATTAGAGCATAAACCAAAGCCCTCTTTATCCATTTGGCTGACCATGTTCAATACACGTTGACGAGCTTCAACCTGACCTTGAGGTAAGAGAGCTAGGTGTGAAACTTTGGCAGAGGTGAAGAGCATCGCAGAAGCATTCGGACAAGCCGCCACACAAGCCCCACAACCAATACAAGTTGCAGCGTTGAAAGCTTCGCCTGCGACTTCCTGCTCGATAGGAATAGCATTTCCATCAGGAGTACCTCCAGTATTTACAGAAACATAGCCTCCCGATTGAATAATACGATCAAATGCCGAGCGATCTACTACTAGATCTTTGATTACAGGAAAAGCCTTGGCCCGGTAGGGCTCGATCCAGAGCGTATCTCCATCGTTAAAATGCCGCATGTGTAGCTGACAAGTGGTCGTTCCTTGCATAGGACCATGTGGGCGGCCATTAATCACTAGACTACATGCACCACAAATCCCTTCGCGGCAGTCATGCTCAAAAGAAACAGGTTCTTTTTTATTAGCGATGAGTTGTTCATTTAAGACATCAAGCATCTCCAAGAAAGACATGTGTGTGTTGATGCGCACTTGGTGGGTCTCAAACTTGCCTGATTTTTTGGGACTATTCTGTCGCCAGACATTCAGCGTCAAGCTAATTTCATCATGAGCCATAATATTTATAATTTTAAGCTGTTCTCAAATTGATAAAAATGATACGGTTGGAAGCAGAATTACTTATAACTACGAGTTTTCAACTCCACATTTTCAAAGATCAGTTCCTCCTTGTGTAGTATAGGATCTTCATCTACTCCATTAAATTCCCAAGCTGCCACATAGGTATATTCTTCATCATTACGTTGAGCCTCACCTTCTTCGGTTGCATATTCCTCACGGAAGTGACCACCACAAGACTCGTTACGATCTAAAGCATCAACAATCATGAGCTCTGCTAGTTCAAAGAAGTCAGCAACCCGTAAAGCTTTTTCCAATTCAGGATTAAACTCATCCGCAGCACCAGGAACATATACATTAGACCAGAACTCTTTGCGTAGCTTGCGTACTTTGTCACGGGCGATTTTCAAGCCTTCTGCATTCCGAGCCATGCCACAGTATTCCCACATAATCTCTACTCCTAGTTCACGATGGAAAGATTCTACGGAACGAGATCCTTGCACATTCAACAACTTGTTGATACGATCCCTTACATCCTGTTCAGCTTTTGCAAACTCTTCTAAGTCAGGACTAATTTTTGGCGTACGAATTTCTTTGGACAAGAACGTACCGATTGTATATGGTAATACAAAGTAACCATCTGCTAGACCTTGCATCAAGGCAGAAGCCCCAAGACGGTTGGCTCCGTGATCAGAGAAGTTGCATTCCCCTGCTGCGAATAGACCAGGGATAGTAGTTTCTAGATTATAATCTACCCATAATCCCCCCATAGTATAGTGGATCGCAGGATAAATTCGCATAGGAGTTTCATAAGGATTCTCTCCTGTAATCTTCTCATACATTTCAAAAAGGTTACCATATTTGGCTTCTACCACCTCTTTACCCCAAGTTCTAATTTGCTTTTCAGAAGCATTGGGTTGACCTTTCGAAACAGCCACAGATCTACCATAACGCATCATGTTGGTAGAGAAATCTAAGTATACCGCCAAGCCCGTAGAACCAACCCCACGCCCTTCATCACAGACATACTTAGCAGCACGAGAAGCCACATCACGGGGTACTAGGTTACCAAAGGCAGGATAGATTCGCTCAAGGTAATAATCTCGTTCTTCATCAGGCACATCTTCAGCCTTAATTTGGCCAGCACGTAGTTTTTCGACCATTTCCATGCTCTTAGGTACCCAAACCCGGCCATCATTCCGTAAGGACTCTGACATTAAGGTCAATTTAGACTGATAATCACCAGAAACAGGAATACAAGTAGGGTGAATTTGGCAGAAACAAGGATTGGCAAAGAAAGCACCACGACGGTGTACAGACCATGCAGCCGTTGTATTAGAGCCCATAGCATTGGTAGAGAGGTAGTAAACATTACCATAACCTCCCGTAGCCAGTACCACCGCATGTGCAGCAAAGCGCTCCAGCTTACCAGTTAGCAAATTGCGAGCGATGATACCACGAGCCTTACCATCTACGATAACAAGATCAAGCATTTCGTGGCGATTATACATTGCTACACTACCTAAAGAAATTTGGCGAGAGAGTGCACTATACGCCCCAAGGAGAAGTTGTTGTCCAGTTTGACCACGTGCATAAAAGGTACGAGAAACTTGCACCCCACCAAAAGATCGAGTAGACAACTCTCCACCATATTCTCTTGCAAAAGGAACCCCTTGAGCTACACATTGATCAATAATATCGGTAGACACCTCAGCTAGACGGTGTACATTAGCCTCTCGAGAGCGGTAATCTCCACCTTTAATAGTATCGTAAAACAAACGGTAGATACTATCACCATCATTACGATAGTTTTTCGCTGCATTGATACCTCCCTGTGCTGCAATTGAGTGTGCACGTCGAGGGCTGTCGTGAAAGGTAAAACATTTTACATTATAACCCAATTCACCTAGGGTAGCTGCGGCAGCACCACCTGCCAGTCCTGTTCCCACTACGATAATCTCTAAGCGACGTTTGTTGTTGGGTGCTACCAAGGGCATAGTAGACCTATACTTCACCCACTTTTCAGCTAATGGACCAGGAGGTACTTTTGAATCTAATTTTTTCATAATCTATATAGCGTTTATGAGTATTTTCTAAAATATTTGACAAATTGCACAAAATCTAAGTTAGCCTAAAAAGGATTTGATATAAAAATACACAGGCATACTTGCAAAGCCTAGTGGAACTAGAATAGAGAATGCCCAACCTAATCCCTTGATCAAAGGAGTATACTTTTTTTGGTTCAAGCCCAAAGTCTGGAATGCAGATTGGAAACCATGAATTAGGTGCAATGATAAAGCTACAAGCCCGACCAAATAAGAGATTACAACCCATTCTTCCGAAAACTGTAAAGCTACCTCATCATAAAGGCTATCATTTTCCAAGCCCCCAATAAATTTTGCCTTTAGCCAAAACTGCCCCATGTGCAACAAGAGAAAAGCAAGAATTAAAATACCTAACATTCCCATATTGCGAGCAGCTATTCGAGCTTCAGTAGGAGTATTTGATTTTACTTTGTAACGGCTACCCCCTGCGGCATTACGGTTGTATGCCCAAATTGCCAAACCTTGAAAAGCATGCAACAAAATAAAAAAGTACAGCCCATAAGATATGGTCTTGATTAAAGGGTTAGTTGCCATAAATTCGGCATACTCATTAAATTTGTGCCCATCAGCATCAGCAAATAGTTTTAAATTACCAATCATATGTACTACTAAAAAAGTACATAAAAACAGACCAGTCAAACTCATGATGATCTTACGTCCAAGCGAAGAAGTTAGAAACTGAATTAACCAATTCATGTGTTGAGAATTTTGGTTCGATAATGTTTTTTCGTCATTGTGTGAAGTATTCTGCTTATAGTTTTTGTAGAATACTTATGCCCGAAAATATCATTTTTTGACGTTTTTTTTACAAATCTTCGCTAATTTATCTATAAAACCATGATTTAGCAACTATGGTTGAAAGAGATTCGTGCTAGGCTACTATTTAGAATGATTCTTTATTTCTATGCTAGTAGACTGATCTTCAAAGCATATATGCTAGGGATTGTTCAAACAAGCGAACTCAAATCTGCTAAACTGCTCTAATTGTTTAAAAGTTGTTTTTTCAGGAACAAAAAAATAAAAATGGTGGTTGTAAGCACTACAATTGCAAGCTACTTCATCGCTCCTAGTGCTATGCTAGGTGAGGAAAGTCCGAACAACGCAGTGCATCGCGCCACCTAACGGGTGGGCAGCTTGCCTTTGGGCGAGCTGACGGAAAGTGTCGCAGAAAATAACCGCCTTTCTTCGGAAGGGTAAGGGTGAAAACGTGCGGTAAGAGCACACGCTTACATTTGGCAACAAGTGTAGGGGATAAACCCCGCGAGTTGAAATGCCATGTAAACCAGCAATTGAGGGTTGCACGCCCGATAGCTGGAGGGTAGGCAGATAGAGTCTAAAAGCGATTTTAGATCCAGATAAATGATGGAGCTTCTTTTTAGGAGTACAGAATTCGGCTTATTGGCTTGCAATTTTTTTTAATGTTTGTGCAAATGATACAAGCAACTAGTTCTTTCTGCTATCTTGAGCGGGTCTTGTTGCTTCTAATCCAAACTAGATTCCTTGAGTATTCGATATCATTTTATAGCTTAGGTCTAATTCTACTTTTGGTAGGTTGGCTTTTAAAAATTGAATATTCTCTAATAATTATTTGGCTAATTCAAAAAATGCACTTACCTTTGCCATCCGTTAAAGGGACAATATTCTTTGTCCTTCTCTAATTTTAGTATAGGAATTCAATTTATAAAGTATAATCAATCATGGCAAATCACAAATCTGCAAAGAAACGCGTACGCCAAACTATTAAGCGTCGCTTGCACAATCGTTTTTACAAAAAAACTACTCGTACCGCAATTAAGCGTCTCCGTAGCTTAGAGAATAAGGCTGATGCGGAGAAATTCCTTCCTAAGGTGGTATCTATGATCGATCGCTTGGCAAAGAAGAACCAAATTCACAAAAACAAAGCGGCTAATTTAAAGAGCAAATTGACCAAATACGTCAACGCACTTTAGTATTCCATAGCTTAGCAATATAAAAAGTACATCTACTTTTGAAAAGTAGATGTACTTTTTTGTGTCTGTGTGTAAGGTATCGATTCCACGCGCTTATCTAATAGCTCCGAGTTGAAAAGCATACAGCCTCAAGAGGAATAACTCTTGAAGCTGTACAAAATAGTAGATTCAATTTGTTTAGTCTTAGAACCAACCTCCTCCCAATTCTTCACGGAAAGGCCAAGGAATTCCAGCCAAAATAATCAACAATCCAATTAGAAAGAAGATAAAGGTAGTTTTAAACTTCTTTGGAGCATCCTGGCGTTTGGCTCGGCTGTAACCAATTGTAATAACAATAGCACCGATGAGCATCATGGTAATATGCTCCATTCCGTAAAAACGAAGAGCCGAATCTTTCATCCAACCTTCGGTAAAGGCAACCTTTTGACTAATAAAGTACAGCACCAAGCCTATAATAACTTGAATATGCGTAAACATCAAGCCCAATAGGGAGATTGTTTTATCCATTTTTTTGGGTGCTGCTCCAGATTGCCATTTCATCAAAGCATTGACTATTGCAGCCAATAAAAACACTAAAACTAACCAGCGAAGCCCTGAGTGGGCAGATTGCAATATATTGTACATCTTTTTTGGTTTTGATATGTAAAAATTATTGTTTCTTTCTCAAACTCATGACATAAGTATTTAGGGCTTGGAGTTGCTCAGGGTTTAATCGTTTTTCATAAGCAGGCATTCCCATTTTCGGGCTTCCTTTCTGAATAGCTTGCAAACTTTGAGCTTCGTTAAGGGTAGAAGTTGCTAAGTTTTTAGCTCGAGCAGCACCTAGTTGCCCATCTTTCCCATGGCAAATGCTACAATTTTGAAGATACAAGCGTTCCCCTTCCGAAGCATTGGCAGAAGCAGCTCCCTCCTCTCCGCAAGATCCTAAGGTAAAACCCAAACAGCATACAAGTGTTGTTAATAGTCCCCAAGTTTTTGACATAAGTCCTAATATTGTTAATATGTATTGAATATAAGACACAAAAGTAACAAGCCTTTTGAATTTTAGGTTAGAAAAAGACTTAAATTTAGCGTAATTTTCAAATAGCATCCACGTCTATTCAAGATAACGGCATTCAAATCCCCAAAAAATACAAGAGTTTAGGTTATGAAAATAGTTGATAATCTATTATTTTGAGGACGGCTTTTTGAATATTCCTCTCTTTTTCTACCCATCCCCCTTGAGTTGTAATCGCTAAACTACAAACGACTTGATTTATCTACTCACCCTTTCAGTTATCAATTTTTCTACATGCAAGCAGATTTCTTTGCACATATACAAGCGATTCAATGCTCTAGAGGAAACCGTCAAGGATATCCCATCTTAGCAATATCAGGAGCTTTAGAAGCTTGGTGGGGCTACTCTATCAGCAGAAGTGAAGGGCAGAATTACCTAGATTGGGTCTTTACTGAAGATCAACCCAAATTTCTTGCCCAGCAAAAAGCTTTGCTTAAATCCTCGGAGCAGCAAATTTGCTACTATCGTATTCAAATGGCAAATGCTCAAGTAGTTTGGGTAAGAGAGCAAGCTTGCTGGGTAGCGGAAGATCAGCAGATCCGAGCACTCATTACTCCAGTAGACCCCGATATGCTTCAAAAACTGCGAGATGCAGAGAAATACAAAATACTGGCAGATATCAGTTCCGAAGCTATACTCATTCATAAAAACTTAAAGGTTCAGGAGATCAATCAAAATTTTTTAGCACTATTTGGCTTGGATAAAGAAGAGGTGATGAAGTCTGACTTCATGTCTAAAATTGTTCCACCCGAAAGTATTCCTAAAATACAGGAAATCATCCAGCAAATTGAGGAAGACCCTAAGAAAAGCTACCGAATGGAGTTGTGGATGCAAAATATCCAGGGTCAAGCTCTTTGGGTAGAAATGAAGGGGCGTAGTGTCAATATTTTAGGGCAAAAGCTTAGAGTGGTTAGCTTTGTCAATCTCAACCTGATAAAACAATCCCTAAGCGCACTACAAGACAGCCAACAACGCTATCAACTGCTAGCCGAAGCTTCTCATGAGGGCATTGTTATTCACCAAGAAGGAATTATTGTGGAAGCCAACCATAGAGCTGCAGCCTTATTTGGATTCAGCCTTGAAGAGATTAAGGGGCAATTTCTTTTAGATTTGATGGATGAACGCAATAAAAGCAATATTTCACAGTATCTTCAAGAAAATAAACAAGATCCTACACTCAAAAGGGATCAGGTAGTTTCTATTTTCAATCGTTTGGGGCAGGAACTTTTCATTAATGTTAAAGCTGATGCCATTCAACTTGATGGGCAGCTTTACCGCTATGTTGTTTTACGGGATGTGAGTGATGAATACCGTGCCCAAAAGGCCATGGAACTGAGTCAGCAACGCTACAAGCTGCTCTCTGAGCTCACCAATGAACTTATTCTTATTCATGACCAAGAGGGAAACATCAAGGAGGTCAATAAAGCTTTTTGTACATTCACAGGATATAGTGAAGCAGAGCTACTTAGTAAAAAGACCTTGGATTTACTTTCTCCTCAAATGATAGCGCAGCATCAACTCACCCAGGAATTTCTCAATCAGCACTACCAGCAAAATACAAACTATTCCTCTGGTCAATCCGAAATGATTAACTACAAAGGTGAAGCTCGGATATTAAAATATGAAGAATCAGACTTTAAGCAAGATGGAAAAGTGCTGCGTTATGTGGTGCAGCATGATATTACTGAGATGTATCATAGCCAGTTGCAACTAGAGGAGAGTCGTAATAAATTTAAACTCTTTTCAGATGCTACACAGGAGGCTATTGCCATTCACAAAAATGGAGTTTTAAAAGAAGCTAATCGAGCTTATTTCGAGCTCTTTGGCATTCAACCAGAGGATCTGCCAGGCTACAAGGCCATTTATTTTCTTTTGGAGAAAGACCGCCCTACAGGGCTTGCTGCATTGGAGCAACTTTCTGAAATCTTTGAGGAGATTGATGTACAGGCAATCGAAAGTCAGGAAATGCTCCGACAAGCAATCTACCAACGCTTTAGAGATCGGGGAGCCACCTCTTTTCCCTACCCAAGAGATCAGTTTGGCGCAATCCGTATGCCTCTGCAAACCAATGATGGTAAGGTTTTCATGGCAGAATCAAAAGAAGACTTTATCATTATAGATGGTGAAATCTACCAATATCAGATCATTCGCAATATTACAGAAACACTTCGTGCCGAACAACAACTACAAGATAGTAGGAATAAATACAAACTATTGGCAGATGCTACACAAGAAGCCATCATCATTCACGACTTGCGGGGAACAGTAGTAGAAGTCAATCGAGCTTATTGCGAGCTCTTTAAAACCACTTCAGCAGATATTCTTGGAAAAAGTGGTATGCAGTTTATCCCTCCTGAAGAACTATATAGCTTTTTCAAAATCAATGAACTGCCCCCCAACCTCAACAAGGACAATTATCAGCAGGTAGAGCAGCGCAAAAGCTTGATGAAATTTAGAGATCAAGAGGGGCGAACCTTTCATGCAGAGGTTTTAATCAACCTAATAATGCTAGGAGATCAAATACTGCGTTATACTGTCATTAGAGATATTTCCGATATTATTCAAGCTCAACAACTCTTACAAGAAAACCAAGCCAAATACAAACGTATTTCAGATATTACTCAAGAAGCCATCATCATTCATAAAGATGGTATCATCCAAGAGGTGAATCAAGGATGTAGCAAACTGCTCAACTGTCCCGAACAAGAACTACTTGGAAAACACATTGAGGAGTTTTTTAGCCTTGAAGCTTTGCCAGAGATGATGCAACCTCAAGCAGAAGAGCGCAATGGGCAGTTTCGGCGTGTTTATCTTAGGCGAAATGAAGGGGTTTATATTGTTGCGGAGCTGTTGGAGAGTGAAATTATGGTTCATCAAAAGGTACTCCATTATATGGTGATTCGAGATATTAGCACTCAGTTGCAATACGAACAACGAATTGAAGAACTACTCTATGACCTTTCGGAACGCAATAAACAACTGGATTGTCTTCTACAAATTGCCAAACTATCTTCTAGTAGTAAAAACTCCTTAGATAGTTTGATGGAAGAAGCTTTAAAACTTATTCCTCCAAGTTGGCAGCATACTGAGCTCTGCGCAGCAAGTATTAGCTACAATAATAAATCATGGCAGAGCCCCAACTATAAAGATAGTACTTGCTGTTTACAAGCAGACATTCGGGTGAATAATGAAGTGCTAGGTCAATTGAAGGTCTGTTATCTAGAGCCTTTTGCAGAAGCAGATCAGGGTTCTTTCTTACAAACAGAAGTAGACCTTATTGAAGCTTTAGGAATACAGTTGGGGAATATGATTGAAAAACGCCTAAGTGAAGATCAGATGATTGCCTCGGTATTGGAGGCTGAAGATCGAGAACGCACCCGTATAGCCAAAGAACTACACGATAGCCTAGGCCAATTGCTGATGGCCATTTCCCTCAATTTGGAATCTTTGAAAAAAGACATCAATCTTTTAAGTTCCAAAAATCAACAAAAATTAAAAAATGCCCTCCATTATTTAAAGACTGCCATTCGGGAAAGTAGAACCATCAGCCACAACCTTATGCCCAAAGCCATCAATGATTATGGCTATGCATTGGCGGTACAATCTATGATTGAAGGGCTCTCTCTGATAGAACCTATTCAGTTTCAGTTTTATGACAATTTAAAAGGTCAGCGTTTAACACCTAACATGGAGTTATCTTTATTTAGAATCACCCAGGAGGCTATTAGCAATATTTTGAAGCATGCCGCCGCAGAAAATATCACCATTCAATTGATGAAGTACTCAGATATGCTTATATTAACAATCGAAGACGATGGACAAGGTTTTGACCAACAGCTACCAACTAAAAAGCGTCATTTTGGA
>CAZOLU010000125.1:0-9942 GCA_964580485.1 uncultured Saprospiraceae bacterium
GTGAAAGTATTTGATTCTGTTGTTTTTTACGTTTGGAAAGGTGCATACCATTAAAATGAAGCTAGCCAAAGGCTTTGAAACAATGAATTTCTATTAAATTTGTAGTGGATAGTTCTCAAGATAAGAGAAGTTACACAAAAAATAGGCTTTCCTCCAATTTTAATACACCTCAAAATGCTGTATGAATTTTTTAGGCTTCCGCTCATCCTGCTCATCTTTAGTTTTTATAAGCGGATTTATTGGTCGAATAGCAAGCGATTACCTAAAAAAGGCCCGGTCATCATCATTGTCAATCACTCCACTGCTTTTGTAGAGCAGATCCTATTAGCCTCTTTTTTGCGGAGAGGGATTTATTTTTGGGTCAAAGCTGCTGTATTTACTAGTCCTTTAGCCAAATGGTTTTTTAGGCAAATGCATATCCTTCCCATTATGCGCGCCGAAGACGGTCTGAAAAATCCTCATCAAAACAAAGCCACCTTTGAGGAGTCAGCCCGTTACTTGCAAGCGGGGCGGGTCTTGCTGATTGCCCCAGAGGGCAATTCGGTAATGGAGAAGCGGCTGCGCCGCTTCCGCACAGGTACCGCTCGCCTAGCCCTTGCTGCACAGCAGCAAAGCACTAGACCAATAAAAATTTTACCCATAGGAGTCAACTACAGTCACCACCAGTATTGGCGATCTGATGTGATGCTAAGCTTTGGGAAGGCGATTGAGGTAAAAGCCTTTCAGGCCGAGTACGAAAAAGATCCTCAACGTGCAGCTCGCATACTAAGCAAGTCGATGTACAAGGCTCTGCGCCAAGAGGTCATTCACCTCGAGTTGGAGGAGGATGAGCATCTGTTTGAGCAGCTCCTTTTGCTCGATCATCATCAAAGGCTTTCGCCTGTGGAGCCTTGGTTTACAAGGAAAGGCGAGCGGCTGCGCCGCGAGCAAGGCATCGCCCAAGCTATCAATGAGCTAGACCCTGCCAAAAAACTAAAACTAAAAGTGGCCACTCAAGCCTATTTTCAAGCCCTGAAAAAGGCTAAAATAGAAGATGCAAGTCTTTGCACAAGGCAGCAATTAAAAAGTCATCAAAAAATACTGTTGTATCTGGGGGCAATTCCTGCTTTTCTAGGTTATTGCGCTGGGTTTTTACCGCTTAACCTCGCTCGCTATTTGCGGAAGCGATTGATTTATAAGCTCAAAGATATGCACTTCTGGGCACCTATTGGGATGGTTTTGACTATGTTGACTTGGTTGGCTTATATGTTGCTGCTAATTGTGGGGAGTTTTTGGTATTTTGGTGCTTGGACACTAACTTTTGCACCGATTGGAGTGGCCTTACATTTTTGGCAAATTCGTCATGCCGATTATGTCTTGGCTTGGCGACAAGAAGTTCAAGGAAGACAACTTGCCCGAAATGCTCCAGAGCAGCTTAATTGCTTGCAAAGGCAAAGAACAGCTCTACTACAATTGGCAAAAAAATTAAAGGTTTTAGAAATTTCGAGAAGCACTCAAGATGAATAGCATGATGCAAAAATATGGTTTGATTGGTCGACACTTGAAGCACAGCTTTTCACCAAAGTATTTTAGCAAAAAATTTGAAGCTGAGGGAATTGAAAATGCAAGCTATGCTACTTTCGAATTAGCTGATATTTCGGAATTTCCCATTTTGTTAAAAGAAGAACCGAATTTGCTGGGTTTGAATGTTACCATCCCCTACAAAGAGGAGATTATCCCCTATCTCCATGAGCTATCTCCCATCGCAAAACAAGTAGGAGCAGTGAATACCATTCAATTTAAGGATGGACTGTTAATCGGTCATAATACGGATATCATTGGTTTTGAGCAAAGTTTAGTGCAGTGTTTCAAAAATAGGGCGACCCCAAAAAAAGCGTTAATTTTGGGAACTGGGGGTGCTGCAAAGGCCGTAGCATACAGTTTGGAGCGTTTGGGGATCTTGTATCAATATGTTTCAAGAACAAAACAAGACTTCTGTCAGTGCTACGATAATTTGAGTGATGAGATGATTAAGGCGCATCTCTTGATTATCAACACTACTCCATTAGGGATGTATCCTAAGCTAGACCAAGCTCCAGATTTACCTTATGAGGCCATAGGGAAGGAACATCTCTGCTATGACTTAATTTATAATCCTGAACAAACACGTTTTCTAGAATATGCTGCTCAGCAAGGAGCGTATATTTCTAATGGAATTGCTATGCTGTATGCTCAAGCAGAGGCCGCTTGGGCAATTTGGCAAGAAACTTAATATGAATATGAATCATCAACCCAAGACTACGCATAGTTTTGAATTAGCAGACAAGCAAGTCCGCTGGAAATATGCTACTGCACCTAAGGCTGGGGGAAATACTTTTAGAACCTCCATGGTTAGTTTAGGACTTTCACTGATTTGTTTGTTCGCAGGAATTTTTGGTATAGAATGGGATAGGATTAGGGGAACGCTCTTACTAGTGCTTAGTGGAATAAGCATGTTGGTTGCTATCATCACACTTTGGCTATATTGGCGTCAATTGAAAATAGCTTGGACTATCGAGTTTGGGAAAAATAGCTTAATTTTGACGCATCAACTTCCTGGAGGGGAACGGAGATTAGAAATTCCTTATCAAGAGATTCAAAAAATCGAGCGTCGTTCATTTCATGGAAATACAAAATGCCTCAACTAACAACACTTGACCGAACTCCGTGCCTGGGGGAGGGGGCTTTACCGTAGTCCAGTGTTGGAGACTTCCAATAAGGTTATTAACTTGATGGAATTGGGGAATAAGGAAGAGCAGGAGTGGTTGGTACAATATTTAAAAGAAGAAATTAGAAAACGAAAACAACAATGAACTTACCCAATCCTTTAAGAACAATTTGGCTAAATGAAGCTGAACAACTACAAGTCATCAATCAAACCTTACTTCCACACCAAACTCAGGTGGAAACCCTCTTGAATGTGGAAGATGTGTTTCAGGCGATTCGCCAAATGATTGTTAGAGGTGCACCACTCATTGGAGCTACGGCAGCCTATGGACTGTGGATGGCTTGTCGGGATGCTTCAGCAGATCATTTTGAAGCAGAAATAGCAGAAGCTGCGGACTATCTGCGGGAATCTCGTCCCACTGCCGTTAATCTCTTTGTTTGTATCGACCGAATGATGGCAGCAATTGGAAAAGTAAGTAGTTTAACAGAGAAAACGGCTGTTGCCCGTCAAACTGCTGATGCAATTGTAGCGGAAGATATTGAAATCTGTCGGATGATTGGGGTGCAGGGCTTACCCTTAATTGAGGAAATCAGTAAACGCAAGGGAGGAAGGCCTGTCAACATCCT
Source organism: uncultured Saprospiraceae bacterium (assembly GCA_964580485.1). GTDB lineage: Bacteria > Bacteroidota > Bacteroidia > Chitinophagales > Saprospiraceae > Saprospira. Next base: position 3,313 of record CAZOLU010000125.1, read on the forward strand.
TACGCATTGTAATGCCGGGATGATGGGCTGTATTCGTTGGGGAACCATCACCTCTCCCATTTATCAGGCTAAAGCCAAGGGGATTGAGCTCCATGTATGGGTAGACGAAACCCGTCCTCGAAATCAGGGATCTAATCTAACCGCTTGGGAGTTGACCCAACACGAGATTCCTCACACACTCATTGTGGATAACACTGGAGGACATCTGATGCAGCATGGCTTGGTCGATATTGTTATTGTAGGAACAGATCGCACCACTCGCCAAGGCGATGTGGCTAATAAAATTGGCACCTATCTCAAAGCATTAGCTGCCAAAGACAATGACCTGCCTTTTTATGTGGCTTTACCTTCTACAACCATCGATTGGACGATCAACGACGGCTTGAAAGAAATTCCCATCGAGCAACGTTCCGAAGATGAGGTGAAATACTTTAAAGGGCTCAACGCTAAAGGCGAAATAGATCAGGTGCTCATTTGCCCAGCAACCACTCCTGCTGCAAATTATGGTTTTGATGTAACCCCAGCCAGATTGGTTTCGGGGCTAATCACCGAACGAGGAATTTGCGAAGCAAGTGAAGCGGGTCTGCTAAAGCTATTCCCAGAACAGGCCTAATAATCCTTCATTAAGCCCTCTGCAAACCAATCGGCTAAAGCCTGTCGGTTTTGAGGGAGGATAATGCGCTTTTGGTCATTTTTGTTTTGAATATTGCCCACCTCAATAAATACAGGGGTGGGAATGACTTCACGCAGCATGTGGAGATCTCGACCAGATACGTCACCTTTATAGTCCCCATTTTTTCGGTAGATGGCATATTTGTCTTCAATGGTTTGATGCATCAATTTTGCCAAGGCTTTGCCTCTACTACTTTGGGGATAATGGTAGAAAAATAGATCGATCCGTTGGGATTTAGAACGAGAGTCTACATGAATTTCAACCATACGCTGATATTCAATGCCCTTTTTCTTGTTTTGGCGATATAGGTGATTGATGATGTCAGAGCGTTGGCGCAAACGGCTTTTCTGACTAACAGGAATGGGTTTATTTTCCCAAACTACCTCATTGTCATCACAGGGGATGAGCATTTGATCACTGATCCCTTGTTTAGGGTCTCGGGTAATTACATAAACTATCGCCCCATGTTCCAACAATCGCCTTGCCAGACGCAGTGCAATATCATAAGCATATTCATCCTCACAGATGTTAGACCCATTGTAGCTGCCTATCGCTCCAGGGTCAGGGCCACCATGTCCCGAAACAATATAATAAACCGCTCCAGCAAGCTGTTCGCTTTTAAGCGGAACATCGGCGTACTTTCTACCAAAAATGCTAAAGTGTCGATTTTGGGGAACATATTTTTTGAGATCGTTGGGACAGCTGCGCAGGTGGTGGGGGCACCAAAGTTCTTTTTTCCCTTTTCGGAAATCTTCCCCCTTGAGCCGAAATATACACATTTTATCATTATAACGCTCAATTTGTTTGGCAATATGCCAGTCATTCAGCCCAATAGAGGATCGAATAGATTTGCCATTGAATACATATTTCTGTATAGGCAGTTTATAAGTTTTGCCCGCAATAAGATAGGAATTGCGGTTGAGTCGGTTGAGTGCACAAAACTTTTCTAAATTGCATGCACTGCGATCTAGGCCATAGCGTCCCAATAGCACAATAATTCCATCTCCTTTTTTGGCCTTAACTTCTACATAACTGCTCTGTGCCAAAGCCATTTGCCAAGACAAACAGAGCAATAAAAAGATCCCCAAAAGTCTACCCATAATGATTTGTTTGAATTGCTTTTGTTGCAGTGTATTTAGGTGATCCAATTTATAATTGTGACAATAACCACTGCCTTTCGGTTAATACTTTACATGCTTCAATTTCTGCTTTTAGCTTCTGTTTTTCACTTTTACTGAAAGGGTTGTAGCTTAGCAATTTACGAGTGAAGCGAATAATGTTTAAGAAGTTTTCCTGATGATAACTGCGCAAGTCGCCAGATTTGCGTTTGCGATTGACATAGGTTTTAAAACTATTCAAAAAAGATTCCAAAACATCATACTCATCCAACTCATAATAAATTTTTAGCAACATGACCTTTGAGTTGAGGTTCAGAAAAATATCGCTATATTCTACTTTTTGTAACAGTAAAAGTGCTGCGTCATAGTCCTTTTGCTCAAAACGAAGCTTAGAATATGCAAAATTAACATAAGTTTCTCGAATTTTTGGATTCAAATCCTCCTGATATGTTTCAATAAAGTGGGAGGTCCAGTCAAATTGCCGTAGCCAAAGAGCTGTACTAACAATATTTTTAAAAGCAAAGGGGCTCATTTGCCCATCTTGTATCAAAAAGCCATGTTCTAAACCTGCTTTGTAGAGATCTAGCATTTCTTCAAAATAATGCTCAAAACCCTCCGCTTGTAGATTGACCCTCCGAATACAGAAGTTGATGGCAAATTGGTGTAGGTCGCGTATCTCATCTTCAGGAAAAGCTTTGACTTCTTGCAGCAACAGCCGCTTAAACTTTTTAAAATAAGCCTCGCCAGCCTCATTGCTAACCGCCTGATAATAATAGTAGTAAAGTGCTATGGCGGGTTCTTTGAGAAGTTCCTTATGAGCCGAAACGTAGTTTAAAATAGGCTGCAATAAGCCCGTATTGTAACTGATTTTATACATTGTTTGGTGGGCAAGCAATAGGCAGCTCTGCTTGAGTTTAGCTGCAATATATTGAATATCAAGCATGTCACTAAGTGCCTGCAAGTTGCGAGGCGCAGAGCGCTCGGTATGCCCCGTAAAGACATATTCCTCCTGCTCAATTTGAAAGCCAATTTCATAATAGTCAAAATCTCGTAGGGGAGAGGCTTGATGAATTTGCCGGGCTTTGCGAAGGCTTTGCCTGAAGTGCTTGGGTAGGCGCATGCGCCGATAGGCTCTAGCCAAGCGCAATTGGTTCATAATCGGTAGACTCATCGCTTCTTCTGTAATCAAAAACTCCTCAGTGAGCTTCAACAGAAAAGACATCACATAGCGCAATTGCTGTTCCCCCGATTTATTAAAAACCTGATCTGGGAAAACATGAGAAAAAACCTTATGTTTAGATAAGCCTAGATGTTGTGCATGGTCAAACTGCTCCATGTAGGCATGTAGGCGAATGACATCCTCCCTTTTATTGAAGTAAATCGACTGAATAAATTTTCTAAGGGAGGTTTTTTGAGTAGCAGAAAGTTGATAAAAGACTTCTACTAGTTTACTTTTTTGCATAATTTTTTTGATAAAAAAATGCTAAAATTCCGATAATAATAGTCACTTAGTGTAAAAATAGTTTGATAAATATAAAAAACTGTATTGCAAAAGCAGCAACTTTTGTCCCATATTTGTAGTATGAAGTACTGTCAAGGACTTTCATTCTAAACAAAAAAACTCCAGATCAATGAGATATTTACTCCCAATCGTTTTATTCCTCTTTACTCAAAATCTAACATTTGCTCAATTTTCCACTATTGCAGGAACCGTAGATTTGGATCTAGATAGCAATTGTATGCAGACGTTTGGAGATCAAACCATGTATGATATTGTAGTAGAAGCTCGTGATACGTTTACAAATGAAAAATACTATGGAATTACGTCTTATTTACAAGGAGGTTTTTATAGAGTTGAAAATCTACCTCCGAGTACTTATAGTTTAAATATAACACTTCCTTACGATCACCCCTATGCAACAGCTTGTCAGTCTAATATCATTCGTACGATTAGTGGGGGAGTATCGGATACCGTAGTTTTTAGCGTAAGTCCCAATAGCTTTACTCCTTTAATGAAAGTGGATCTGAGTAGTGATGGATTGCCAGATTGTGGGATTGCTCATTATAAAATGCGTTATGCTAATATGGGTACGGATGCTGCCAACAATGTAGAAATTGAACTGGAGCTGGATAGTAGTTTGCAATTGATTAGTGCTAGTGAAGCTTTTACCGCAGGTGCTAATCCTAATACTTATCTTTTTTCAGTAGGAACGGTGCTAGCTGGGAGAGATACCAGTGGACTCATCGACCTGCAGATAGATATCAATTGTGCGACTACCATTCCAGGACAAACGCATCAAGCCAAAGCCACGATCCGTCCCGACCCCATCAGTAGCTACAATGGTCCCTTACTGCAAACCAAGGCTGAATGTTTGGGCAGCTCTATACAATTTAGAACCGCTAATATTGGTTCGTCTAGTGCAACTACTACTACTGCACTAATTGTTATTGAAGATGATGTAATGTATAGCCAGCCTGTGGTGGGTCCCTTAGATACCATATTCGAAGATACCATTACACTCCCAGCTTTGCCTGGACGAAGCTATTATCTTCAGGCTGCTCAATATACTGGGATTCCAAAGATTGTAGCGGACCCTATCGCTTGGGCAGGGCTGGAAGGTTGTAGAGACAATGGCGGAAGCTTCAACACTACTAGTTTGTTGCAGTATTACACTGAGAATGCAGTACCTCATATTGCTTATGATTTGCAAAATGCAGGAGATACCCTAAACTATAATATCATGCGCTCGCAATTGAAGGGCTATGGGGTGAATCGTTATATTGATCAAAATGTTCCTATTGAATATCAGCTGCGTTTTCAGAATAATAGCATGAGTACTATTGTGGGGGTACAAATTCGAGATACTTTGCCCGAGGAGCTAAATCCTAACAGCTTGCAGTTGAATGTAAGTTCAGACAACTACTTTGATTTGCGCATCGAAGCTGGGCGAGTTTTAGTAATTGATATGCCTTTTCAGGATCTAAATCCAGGAGAACAGGGCTTTGTCAATTTCACCTTGGATCAGGAATTGGATAATCTAATTGGTACCATTATTGAAAATAGTGCGAGTATTATTTTAGGAGGAACTGATACCATTCAAACCCCTACTATTTTCCACACCATAGGAGCCAATTATATTAGCATTTTAAGTCAAGAGATTCTGAGTGTAAATCATTGGGAAATAATGGTCTATCCCAACCCTATGCGAGATTATGCCAATTTTGAGCTCAAGGGAGGTGATTTTGAAACAGTACTGTTTGAGTTGTATACGATGCAAGGGCAGTTGCTCAAACGCATTCAAACTCAAGATCCTTTATTTCAACTTGATCGAGGGGAGCTAAACGCAGGGTATTATGCCTATCGCCTTATTGTCGATGGTCAGGCGGTGAATACGGGCAAGCTCTTGGTTCAGTAGCCCTAAAGCTGATCCAACTGATGTAAAAACCATTTTTTTTCGGTCAAAGGCTTTGCTTTTTCGATAGCAGCATAGAGCTTTTGTATAGCCTTTTTGTTGTAAGGGTTGAGCATCATCAACTTGCGCATATAGTTTAGGATGTTTTTATAGTTTTGGCGGTGATAGCCTAGCTGGGCCTTGCGGCTGAGGTAGGCTTTCATGCTGTTGATGAGGGCATCTAAGGCATCCACTTCCTCCAACTCATAATAAATTTTTAATAAAATTACCCGAGCACTGAGGTTCATAAATATATCGCTATGCTCTATTTGTTGCAAGTGTAACATTGCTTCCTGATATTCTGCCTTTCGGTAGTAGTACTCCCCCCAAGCATAGTGTACATAAGCCGTTTTATGCTCTGGATCAAGGTAGTGCTGATATTTTTCTATAAAATGATAAGTCCACTCATAATCCTCAATTTTTAAAGCGGCTTTGGAGATGTTTTTAAAGGTAGAATGACTTAACCGACCTTGATTAATTAAAATATCTTTTTCCAAACCCAATTTATAAAAATCCAAGAGTTGCTCCACATATTGAGGAGCCCCTGTGTTAGAACGCCGAATACAGTAGTTGATAGAAAAGAGATAGAGGTCGGCCACCTCATCTTTGGGAAATGCTGAAATATTATCGAAAAATCGACTTTTAAATTGCTGAAAGCTGTCTTCTGAGGCTTCTAAATCCTTGGAGCTGAGTGTAATGTAGTAGTAGTAATAGAGTCCAAGCGCAGGAGATTCCTCTAAACGATGCTGATGCTGTTGAAGATATTGAACAAATAAATTTGGGAGCTCCATCGAGTATTCTGTCTTATACACGGCTTTGTGCGCCAACATCAGGCAGGCTTGCTTGAGTCGCTCTGCCATAAAATAAGCATCAAAGCGATTGCTGAGCTGCTCTAGGTTTTTAGATTCATTACGCTTTTGCACCGCCGAATACATATAGCGTTGGTATTCGAGATGGTAGGCGCGCCTAAAATAATTGCTATCTCGCATAGGCTGCTGCTCTTGTAGTCGGGTGGCATAGCGCCAAGATTGATTGAAATGTTTGTTGAGCCGCAAGCGGCGATAAGACTCGCCTAGCCGAATTTGAGCCTCAATCTGATCATTCAACAAACTCTCCACCATCAAATAACGCTCAATCACTTTGAGTAAAAAAGACATCAGATAATCTATTCGATCAGCATCAAATGCCTCTTGTGGAAATAAATGCGCAAAAACCAACTCCTTGCGCAAGGCTTCCCGATCTTCAAAGTCTCGATGTAGGTAAATGTATTCGTACAGTTGTACCACATCTTCTCGCTGATTGTGAAAAGGAGAGCGTACAAATTTGCCCAAGGCACGTTGCTCTTTAGGCGATAAAGCTGCAAAAATATCAATTAATTTACTTTTTA
>CAZOLU010000126.1:0-9893 GCA_964580485.1 uncultured Saprospiraceae bacterium
GAATCGTCGGGATTGGCCTTGGAGATCAACCATTTGTATTGGCTTCATACAAGTGTTTTTTGAATGATAAAATAAGCGGAATAAATGAACTTATAAACGTTGAGTATCAACTAAGGATAGGTCAGACCGCTTTAAAATAATGCGATAATTTTTGGGACTTTCCTTGGGCTTAGGCGCTTCTCCTTCCAATCTTTGATAGGGGGCGGAGGTATAAATGACATTTGCAAAGACGCTGAGCTCGAAATGGTCTTGTTGAATACTCAAGCGGTAAGGTTTTCGATAAGTAAAATGATGAAAATGTACCCCATCCTGCAAGTCCTCATAATCATGAATAGCTTTTCGAATTGCCGCTTTAATTTTTGAAGCATAGAAATCTTGTTGATATTCTGGGTATTGCTCCAACACATCAGCCCTAGGTGTTTTATAAAATTCATCGACCACTCTTTTGTTGCTGAATATTCTCTGAAAAACAGGCCTTCCCCAGTATACATGAGCTTCATCTTCAAAAAAAACTAAATAAAGACCAACCAAGGCTTTACGAGGAGGATTTTTCATACGTTTATTCATAAAGTCAGCAACGGTTTTGGGAATAGCCTTATCCAAGTGCCGTCCTTTCTGAATCTGCTTGACGTTTATTCTTTTTGAAAAAAGGGAAAACATAGGGTAGTTTAATAAAATCTTAACGAGATATTTTAACACAATATAAATAGGGAAGAGGCAGTTTCCAAGAAAAGCATCATAAGTTCATGAAAAAAACATTTTTTGTGTAACTTAACCACTAAATTCAAATATATAACCGTACATATTTTCGAAGCCTAAAGGCTACAGCTTGCGTAGGTCAGGAAAATCACCCCTCAAGGGGTTAAATTTCAATCAAATTAGGCAAGCTATATCCTTTATAATTCAGTAAAATTGAGTGAATTTCAACTGGTGTACAGTTTTATAAATTCAAAAAGATAGGAAGCATCCTACACTATAAAAATTACAGAAGATGAATGAAATCACCATCCTATGGGCAGACGATGAAATCAATTTGCTCAAACCCCAAATCATGTTTTTGGAGAAAAAAGGTTATAAAGTAATCACCGTTACCAATGGACACGATGCCGTAGAGGAGGTAGAGGAAAATATGGGACAAATTGATGTGGTATTGTTGGATGAAAGTATGCCTGGGATCACTGGATTAGAAACCTTAGATAAGATTAAAGAAATTGTCCCCAACCTCCCCGTGGTAATGATTACCAAAAATGAAGAAGAGGGAGTGATGGAACAGGCGATTGGTTCTAAGATTAGTGACTACCTTATCAAGCCAGTCAATCCAGTGCAAATTTTGAGCTCCCTTAGAAAGTTAGTCGATGGTGATCGCTTGGTACAAGAGGAAACTAGCATGAAATATCAACAAGAGTTTCGCCACATCCTCATGGCTATCAACAATAGTATGGACGCCCATGAATGGGCAGAGATCTATCGTAAAATCATTTATTGGGAGCTCAAGCTCGATGCCTCTAAAACGACCAACATGGCGGGTATCCTCGCTTCTCAAAAAGAATCGGCCAATTCCGAGTTTTCCAAGTTTATCTCACGCAATTACATCGATTGGCTCAACAACGAAAGCAATCCACCTGTGATGTCGCACGACTTGATGCGCTCGATGGTGTTTCCAGATGTTTCTGAAGATAAACTAACTGTTTTTGTGCTTTTGGATAATTTGCGTTTTGATCAGTGGAAAATGATCGAGCCTGTGGTGTCACGTTACTACAAAGTAGAGGAAGAAGATTATGTGTACAGCATTCTTCCCACCACTACTCAATATAGTAGAAATGCTATTTTTGCAGGGATGATGCCAGGTGAAATTGCCAAGCATTACCCCGATTGGTGGTTGAATGACAATGAAAAAGGAGGGAAAAATCAGTTTGAGGCCGAACTTTTGGGGGAACAAATCAACCGGGTTTTCCGCAAATCCATCAAATATGATTACATCAAGGTTACCAATACAGAGAACGGAAAAGCTTTGGTAGACAATATTCATAACTATACCCACAACAACCTCCTTTGTATTGTTTACAATTTTATCGATATGCTCTCTCATGCGCGTACCGAAATGGAGATCCTAAAAGAGTTGGCGAGTGATGAGCGGGCTTATCGTTCCCTTACTGTTTCTTGGTTTGAGCATTCTCCTATTTGGGAAGCCCTTAAAATTCTATCAACACAACCTAATATTCAACTCTTTATCGCAACAGACCACGGTAGTATTCGAGTGCATGAGCCCTCTAAAGTCGTAGGAGATCGAGAAACAACAACCAACTTACGCTACAAGGTGGGGCGCAATTTGCAGTATGACCGCAAAGATGTTTTTGATGTGCGCCGCCCAGAGCAGGCCAAGCTGCCTCGCCCCAATGTGAGTTCTACCTTTATCTTTGCCAAATCGGATAAGTTTTTTCTCTATCCCAACAATTACAACTACTATAACAATTATTACAATGATACTTTTCAGCATGGGGGTATTTCTCTGGAAGAAGTGATTATACCTATCATTAAGTTGAGGAGTAAGGGGCGAAACTAAGGAAAAGTCAAGGACTTCGGGAGCTTTTGCTGCGGAGTATGACCAATGTTGAGGGGCTGTGGTAGGCACGAATGCTGTCAGAAGTCTAGTGCTTTGCTTCTATGCAAAAATCAATGCTAAGTCGCTATGCGTATTATTATATTATGTCTATGCTTATTTTGCCTAACTCAGGAGACGAGTGCTCAAAGTAGAGCGATTAAAAAATTTAAGTTTTGGGAGCAAGAGCTAGATTACTACGCTCAGGTTATGGAGGATTTTGAGCGTGCAGAGTTGTACTTGAATAAAATGCGAGCATTAGCCGAACAAAAATTCAAGCCTACGGATTCGATCTATGCTTCGGCTCAACTCCAAACCGCAGATTTACTGATTCAACAAAACTATCTCTTGGCAGCAGATAGCTTTTTGAATATACAGGTACAATGGTTGGAAAAAGCGGTCAAAGCCGAACTGAAACTAGACCGCAGACACTATGAGTACCTCCTGCTTTCGGGAAATGTTAAGGTGTTTTTAGGTACAGCCGAAAAAAATGACGAGTACATCATAGAACAGCAAGTGCCTGCTTGGGTGCGAAAATCCAATAAGCGATTTGCTTCAGCACTCAACTACTTCAATACTGCCATTGAACGCTACAAGCAGCTCAAGCTTTTGCGTCCCGAACACCCTGATATTATCCACAATTTGGCAGTTGTTTGGCGAGAAAAAGGGGAGTTGCAAGGGCGTTATATGAACGACCTTTCTGGATGTATTGAAAGTCTAAACATTTCTTTAGAGTATAAGAAAACCGTAGAGAGCTATCGCCTGCTTGGGGTAGCACTTGGGATGCGAGGAGAGCATCTCGCGGCTGTCGATGCTTTTCAAGCTGCCTTAGCTTTGAATGAACGCAACGTTGCCATTTTATTCAATCTGGAAGTCGCCTACCGCCTGATGGCCCAGCAGTACCCCGAAAAAGCGGAGGAATATCGGCAGTTGGCAGATCGTTATCATATCAAATGGAAGGCTATAGATCCTGAATATGCTCCTTAACCTCCTCTCCTTGGTTGTAACTATTTAGCCCGTTTTCTTGGTCCCTAGCCTTCTTCGACTCCTGCGGAGTAAGGCTAGGGCTGGGTTGCAGGATGCTTTGCTCCTCGTCCTAAACGAGGGGCTGAGCGAAGCGAAAGGATCCTAGCAGCTCGCTTTGACCAAGCCGTTCCCTTTCTCCTTGGAACCTTTGGCATAGGGCTCGGCAACTTTAGAGGCTAAACAGTTACCCTTGCTTTACCACAATTAATTGCAAATTGCTCATCTTGAACCAATTAATTTCCAACATTTTTTTGCAAAAAGTGCCATATTTTTAGTTGTAAATCCAAAAACTATTAATATATTGGGCAGTTGTATGTTTTGTACTATAACTTACTGATTATTAAATTGTTAAATTGTACTAATCTCCTGTATTCAACTACTTGATTATTAATCGATTAGAATGGGGGTTGAGCTAGCTGCTTATGAATCAATATCTTCTATTGCTAAGAGGAATCAATGTTGGAGGGCATCGTAAATTAAAAATGGCAGATCTTCGGGCATTATTGAATGAATTAGGTTGTACAAAAGTGCAAACCTATATTCAATCGGGCAATGTTTTGTTGGAAACGGATATTAGTTCCAAAGCGTTAGCTACTAAGGTAAAAGCTGCTATTGCTACCCAATTTGGTTTTGAAGTGCCCTGCTTGGTTTTTAGCTGGGAAGATCTGAAGCAAGGGATAGCTGCTATGCCCTTTGAAAAGGTGGAGGAACAGTTTATACACCTCACTTTTTTGGAAAAAGTTCCAGACTGCCAAAGTATAAGTGATTTGAATATTAAGCTATTAGAAGGTGAACAATATGAAATTATCGATCAAAGCATATATCTGTATTGCCCCAAAGGCTATGGTCGTACTAAGCTCAATAACCACTTTTGGGAAAAGCAACTTGGGCTAAGCGCAAGTACTCGAAACTGGAAAACTTGTAAGAAATTATTAGAAATGGGAAAAAAATAAGGTTCTTTTGCTACGAACTCCTTAAATTTATATGCTCATAACCAAAGAATATATAAGCAGCGTTTTAGGTGTGTCCCGAGCTACGATCAGTAACTGGATCAAAACGGGAGAAATGCCAGACTATCCCCAAAACAATAAGGGTTATAGTCCGAGTACTTATCACAATATACTAGAACACATCCAATCAACGAATAAATTAACTAGCAGAGTGAATCGGACCTTCAATCAGGAGACACAGATCGTAACTGGAACCCTAAGCTATGCAGAGAGTAAATTGCTGGTAGAGTGGCTCATTAACCTACTCCAAAGGTATGATCTTAGTGTAGAAGACCTTATGATTACGCTTTCCATCAAGGCACTGTCAGAACAAGAACTTATTGATTTTGACTGGGAAACAGGGCTAATACAGTCTGAAAATCCTGACTTTACCAATTTCCTAGAAGCATGGATAGAAAACCAGGATTTAGAGCCTTTACAGCAACTATATATTGATTTGCAAGGCTTGAAAATTCCAGATACTGAGCCTGATTTTATGGGGGTGGTTTATGAATCTATGCGTACTGTGGGGGAAAAATCTCGATTGGGGGCATTCTTTACTCCAGCCTATCTCATCGAAGATATTGAAATAGAGCCCAATGCTACGGTATTAGATCCTTGTAGTGGCACTGGAACTATTTTACTTCATGTCTTGGAGCGAGATCATTTGCCCGATTTAATACATTTGCGTGATATTGATGGTTTAGCACTGCGTATTGCTAAGGTCAATTTTGCATTGTTTTTTGATCGAGTAGATAAGTTGGTACAGACCGAATGGGTTGATATTTTCACTCCTCCTAAAAAAGAGCGTTTCGACTATATCATTACCAATCCTCCTTGGGGGGCACGTTTAGATAAAAAGACCAAAAAGCAATTGCTTAAAGATTATCCTGAGCTCAACAGCAGTGAATCTTTTAGTATTGCCTTGTACAATTCTCTGCAAAAGCTAAAACGCAATACCTTGGGGGGGAAACGTATACAAAGTAGCCTGATTTTTATCCTTCCAGAGTCTTTGCTCTATGTCGATGCTCATGAGAATATTCGTAAAATACTATTTGAGGGATTCTATAAAACCACCATACGGCATTTTGGCAAGGCCTTCAAAGGGGTGATGTCTAAAGTGATTCGACTAGAGGTGCAAAAAGGACAGCCTGAGGTGGGGATTATTAAAGAGGAGCAAGGCTACCAGATGCCGATGGAGCTGCTGAGTATTAATAATTATCGCCCTCCAGCTATCAATCATGCAGCAGAGCTACCGATTTTAGAGAAGATTTTTGCACAGGATTATTTTAGTTTGAATGAACGCTCTACTTTTGGTTTGGGAATTGTAACGGGGAACAACAAAATGCACCTAAAGGATCAGCAAAAGCCAGGGGCAGAACCTATCTATACGGGAAAAAATCTGAAGCCTTTTATGTTTGAAGAGGCAACCAAGTTCATTCATTTTGACCCCAGTAAATTGCAACAGGTGGCTAAGGTAGAACTCTACCGACAACCTAAGATTTGCTATCGCTTTATTTCTAATAAACTGACCGTCGTCGCTGATTTTAAAGGGGCTTTAGTCTTGAACAGCATCAATTTCTTTATTCCAGAAGATTTGTCTATCAAGGCACTTTGTGCTTTTTTGAATGCGCCAATTGCTACCTATTTGTATCAGCGTTTATTCAACTCCATCAAAGTGCTGCGCAAACATTTGGAAGCTTTGCCTATTCCGAGCAATTTTCCAGACTATGAAGAGCGATTGGTCGCCTTACATGAGCTTGGCGTAGAGGGAGGAGATTATGAAGCGGCACTACATCAGCTGACTTGTGAGATGTATGGGCTAACGGAGGAGGAGGCCTTGGTGATTGAGCAGGCCGATAAGCCAATTTAGATAAAAGATTCAGGTGTCATGAAGCCCAAAGGACTTCATGACACCTGAGTTTCATTTGCTAGTGTGCTGCCTGAGGCAGCTTAAACACTTTGTAAAGATAGCCTAGTGAGGGTAGAATAATCAAGGAGCCTAACAACAAGGCCCAGCCCAACACACTCAAGGTGGCATCGGGAGCTTTGCTGTCCCATAGGGTGATCGCCTGATCGTTGGCTAATACAATTGCATTGGGGTATTGCAACAAAATCCAAACTCCAACAATCAACACCACCTGCATACCCGCCAACAAGCGAGACCAAACTACCAATCCCCTGTAGATAGATAGGAATAGTAAGGGAAGGGTTCCCATCGCCAATCCTGCCGAGAGCATGGCAATAGGGCTAGCCAAAAATAGCCCAAACATATCTAAGCCATCTACTGCTGCTGCAATAAAGGTAATGCCTCCGAAAATGACCGCCGCAATCAACCAACGCCAAGCCTTACGAATAAAGAAAGACTTTACGGCTTCATCATCATTTTCTCCAATGAGATAAACTGCCGCTAAAAAAGCAAAAATCGATAAACTGAGCAGCCCTACACTCAAGGAGAAGAAGTTGAACCAAGGTGCAATATAGCCATCATAGAAGTTGCTAGCTTCTGGATCAATCTTACCCAATGCCATCGCCGCAAAGGTGATACCCAAGAAGATAGAAGCAAGGGCACTGGACCAAACAAACATACGATGGTAGATCAACTGGGTGGCCTGATCCTGAATGGCATCATAATGCTTGAAGGCATAAGCCGTTCCTCGAATGATGATACCAATTAAAAGTACAAAAATAGGAATGTGTAAAGCGGTCGAAATGGTACTGTAAATAACAGGGAATCCCATAAAGGCAATCACTACTGCAATAATCAGCCACATGTGATTGGCCTCCCAAATCGGACCAATCGCCTTTCCAATCACTTTTTCTGCTTTAGGAGTGGTAGAAAAGAGCTGTATAACTCCTGCTCCAAAATCAGCACCTCCCAACAAAACATATAATATAAGGGACAGCGCTAAAAAAGCCGTCACCACGATATACATAAACATATCTAATGATTTTTTATTAAAAAATGATCCTTTTGAGTCTAAGCTCAAATTGATTAAGATACAGGCAGTTTATCCTCTTTTGGATCTACCTTAGGCTGAGTTTGTTCTTGAAGCTCATCTCCAAAACTACTATAATGTTGAGCTAGTGTTTTGATTTGGCGATTCATCAACCAAGTCACCAAAACCGCTAAAATGCCATAAACCAGCAAAACCGTATAAAAGGAGTATTGAATGCCAGGCATGGGGGTGAGGGCATCTTCCGTACGCATAATGCCTTGCATAATCCAAGGTTGGCGACCGACTTCAGTGACGGTCCAGCCCGCTTCTACGGCAATCATACCCAAAGGTGTTGCAAATGCTACCAAGCCCAAAAACCACCTTTTCATCAACCAAGGTTTTCGCCATCGACTGGCAAAAAGATAAATGAGCCCTACCAGCATTAGAAACATCCCAGCTCCTACCATGATCTGAAAGGCAAAATGGGTAACAGCTACTGGTGGTCGTTCATCCTCAGGAATATCTGCAAGACCAGTAACTGGCTTTTGAAAATCGCCATGTGCTAAAAAGCTTAATGCTCCCGGAATTTTAATGCCATAGCTAACTTCCATCGTTTCCTCATTAGGAATACCTCCAATTAAAAGTCCTGCATACTCTTCTGTATGAAAATGTGCCTCCATCGCTGCAAGCTTGGCAGGCTGTCGTTTGGCCACATCTTTGGCAGAAATATCTCCACTGATCGGCTGTAAAAATGCAGCTATGGCCCCCACCAATAGAGCAATCCGCATCGCTTTTTGATGAAATAGGTTCTTTTTATTGCGCAGGAGGAGTAGGGCATGTACTCCGGCCACTGCAAAACCCGTTGCGACAAAAGCAGCGAGCACCATGTGCAAGGATTGTGAAAACCAAGCAGGGTTAAACATGGCAGCAATGGGGTCGATGTTAGAATAGGTGTTGGTTGCTGGATCATAGTCAAAACCCGTAGGGCTGTTCATCCAAGCATTGGCTGCAACGACTAAAATACCTGAAGCTACTCCCGAAATCCCAACTACTAATCCAGACGCCCAGTGTACCCATTTGTTGATGCGCCCCCAACCATAAAGGAATAATCCTAGGGCAATAGCCTCCACAAAAAAGGCCGTTCCCTCCAAAGAGAATGGCATTCCAAAGATAGGGCCAGCGTGTTCCATAAATTCGGGCCACAAGAGCCCAAGCTCAAAAGAAAGTACGGTACCCGAAACGGCACCCGTGGCAAAAAAGATGGCAACTCCTCTCGACCAGGCTTTAGTAAGGTCTTTGTAAACGGGCTTGCCCGTTTTGAGGTAACGCCAGTGTGCAATAGCCATCAAAAAAGGCATAGTCATCCCCACACAGGCAAAAATGATGTGGAAGCCCAGCGAAAAGGCCATCTGCAGGCGTGCTGCTAACAAGTCTTCCATAATAAGCTGATTTTAATTGTTAAGAATCATAGCTGATTGTGTAGTCTGCATTTCACTGTGTGTGATCCGCAAATTTTAAAATTACAGCATAAAGGAAAACTTATTCGTCAGATACTTTTGTGATCTTTGTTACAATTGCTTTTGTATGGAATGGATATAAATTACAAATCTCTACTAATTATTTTTTAGCGGCCTTTGCTTGCTCTTTCAAAGCTTCTTGGGGGCTAGCAATAATCTCATCAATCACTTCTGGATGTTTTTCTAAAAAGTAGTTCCAGTAGTGGTTTCTAATGAAAAAGATGGATTTACCAAATTTAGTTTTTTGATGAAAATGAATCACTACAATGGTATAAAGCAGCATATTTTTTTCTTCAAACTTAGCCACACTGTTGTAGGTATATTTATAGGATTTGAAATAGTTGGAAATGTAGATATGTTTGGGATCTAGTCCAACCCAAAGTGTACGCATAAAGAGTAAGTAGAGTAACCCAATCACCGTAAGGTAAAAGCCAATGGTCATTGCTTTAGCAATAGAGGGGGTAAACGGAGCTTCAAGATTTTCCAAAGGGGAGATGAGCATTAAAATAGTAACTCCTCCCATCAGAATAATCCATAATAAAGGAAAGGCTAGTTTGAGAAAAAAGGTCCATCGAGAGGACACTCTCTGTATCTTTTGCATGTGTACTAGTTGATATAATCCGCAGAAAAAGGCGATTCCTTTATGGGAACCGCCAACAAAGTTACGATATATTCTCTATTTATTGGTCTAGTCAAAGCCCACTACTTATTTCTTCCCAAATTTAGGAGCCTCACCAAAATCAAAGATCAAGGAGAAGCGAAGGGTATTGTCCAAAGGATTGCGCTGCGCAGCAGCGGCAGGAATCAAGTAAGAAAAGTTAAT
>CAZOLU010000127.1:0-7492 GCA_964580485.1 uncultured Saprospiraceae bacterium
GGGGTACATACTACCTCTGTTTCTAATCGTAGAGATAAGGTTTGTTATGATAATAAAGGCTATGCTGCCGATTTTCTAGAGGAGTATGTGCGTGAAAAATATGGTGCAGATACTCAGATGGCTTTTGCTCAGGAAGCTGCTGGTGATATTAGTCCCAATTTTATCTGGATGCCCAAACATCGAGAATACCGAGGAAAATTTAAGGATGATTATGAGAGTGCCGCTTACAATGGGAAATTACAATTTGAAAAAGCAAGAGATATTTTTGAAGAAACACTTGAAAAAGGTACTCCAATTCAAGGAGATATTGATTATGTCTTAGGTTATTTTGATATGACTAAGGTAGAAATTGAGGAGGAATATACCGGAGGGCTCAACAACCAAAAGACCGGCCCAGCTTGTTTTGGAATCTCTTTTCTAGAAGGTACGACAGATGGTCAAGGTGCGCCCAAAGCAATTGGAATATTGGGCAAAGCTTTTCTGAATACTGGACGAGGGCTAGCTATTTTAGCAGCTCGCCTTAGTGGCAATAAAGAGCAGCAAGCCCGTATTCTTGACTTTTACAATGCCCATCGCCCCAAAGCTATTGCTATGAACCTCTCGGAGGGTAATATTATTGGGGCTAAAAACCCTGAAAAGTTAGCCATTCCTGGCTTTGTAGATCCTGTGGTGAAATACATCAAACATCTCCATCGAGTAGGAGAGGGGGTGAAGACTCCTTGGGTGCCCGAAATTCTACCACTACAAATTTTTGTGATCGGACAGCTTGCTTTTCTCGGAATTCCTGCCGAAATTACAACCATTGCTGGGCAACGACTAAAAAAGACCGTTTTGGAAGTACTTCAAGCAAGAGCTGTGGAAGAGGTGATCTTATCTCCCTATGCCAATGCTTATTCCGGGTATATCACTACTCCCGAAGAATACAAGGTGCAGCGTTATGAAGGGGGGCATACATTATTTGGGCGTTGGACTTTGCCCGCTTATCAAATGAAATTTAAAGAGTTGGCGCAGCAATTGTTAGATCGTCCTGTACAGCGACATGAGCTAGGACAAGATGTGTTGATTTTTAAGAAAGGCGATATTTGGCAGGGCTTCAAGGATCCTAGTGTAAGGGTGTATTAGGTAGAGGAGGGTGAATTTTGATAGCCAACTCATAAAAACTATATGAAAAAGCGAATTGTTGGGATTGATGCTGCAAGGGCAATAGCAGTAGTTGGGATGATTGTCGTTAATTTTAAAGTGGTACTTGGGTCGGAAGGAGTTGCTTGGCTGAAAGGCTTGGGCAGTGTTTTTGATGGAAAGGCTGCTGCTACTTTTGTCCTTTTAGCAGGGCTTGGGCTGGCACTAACTACAAAATCGGCCATAGCGCAGCAAGATGTGAGCAAGCTAAAGTCGGCTCGGTATACGATTCTAAAGAGAGCGGCTTTTTTGTTTGTGCTTGGGCTTTCCTATATTGTGATCTGGCCTGCAGACATTCTCCACTTCTATGGGGTATATATGTTGATCACCTTGTTGTTATTGACTAGTAGGCCGGCACTGATTTTAGGAACGGCGATAGGGCTAATCTTTCTTTTTCCATTGTTGCTGTTCATTCTGGATTATGAAACGAGTTGGAATTTTCAAACCTTAGCGTATCAGGGGTTTTGGACAATTAAAGGCTTTTTTAGAAATTTATTCTTTAATGGTTTTCATCCTGTCATTCCTTGGGCAGCTTTTATGCTATTTGGCTATTGGTTAGGTCTACAGGATTTATACAACGATGGCTTTGTCAAAAGACTCTTCTGGATAAGTGTTTTGGTTTTTGTAGGTATCCAAGTACTTTCTTATTTAATGATTTTGATCCTGTCGGGTGGAGATGAGGCTACAGCCAAGCTTTTAGATACAGTGATTGGTACTAGTCCAATGCCACCACTCCCAATTTATATGTTTAATGGTGTGAGTATTGCGTTTACTATTATTGCAGCATGTATATTATTAGCTAAGAGGTTTGAAAATAGTATGATTATTAAGTTGTTGATACATACAGGGCAATTGGCGTTGACTTTTTATGTAGCACATGTGATTATTGGAATGGGGAGCTTGGAAGTCCTTTCCCCTTCAACACTCGGCAGTTATAGCATCGAATTTTCGCTTTTGTATGCATTGGGGTTTAGTGTTTGTTGTATGCTATTTGCAGTGATTTGGAAAAAATATCAAAAATCTGTTCCTTTAGAATGGCTGATGCGAAAGCTTACAGGTTGAGGGGGGGAGCTCTTGAATAATTAAATGACTATGAACAACTATCAATATTATAAAAAGGCCATTGAAGGGCAGGCATTGCCATTAGCGTATATTGATCTGGATAAGCTAGATGCTAATATGGAGGCTATTCGCCAGCGAGCGGGCGATAAACCCATTCGTATCGCTAGCAAGTCGATCCGTTGTCGAGCGATGCTGCAACGTATTCTCGACAGCCACGAACAATATCAAGGGATTATGTGCTACTCTGCCCGAGAAGCCGTATGGCTTACTAGCCAAGGCTTTGATGACCTTTTGGTGGCCTATCCTACTTTGCAAGCGCAAGATATTCGGGCAGTGTTGGAACAAGTAGCCAAAGGCAAACGTATCTATCTGATGACGGATAGTGCTGAGCAGCTCAAGCAGCTCAATGCGGTAGCTGCTGCGCAGCAGCAGCAATTGCCCATCTTCGTAGATCTCGATATGTCGAGCCGATGGTCTTTCCTGCATTTTGGGGTACATCGCTCGGGCATTTGGAATGAGGCGACTTTAGGAGCCTATCTCTCGGCCTTGCAAAAAGCTCCAAACCTAAGGTTAGTGGGTGCGATGGGCTATGAGGCGCAGATTGCAGGTTTGGGCGATCAGGCTAAAGGCAAAGCCTTGCTCAACCAGGCGATACGGGCCTTTCAAGCCCGATCGCGTAAAGAGGTGGCCAAGCGGCGAGCCGCTTTGGTAGCGCAAATCAAGCAAGTTGTGCCTGATTTAGCGATGGTCAATGCTGGCGGAACGGGTAGCTTGGAAAGTAGCAGAGCAGAAGAAGCCGTGACTGAAGTGACGGCAGGTTCAGGTTTTTACTCGCCTACGTTGTTTGATGCATACAGCCGTTTTCGGCATGAGCCAGCTGCTGGATTCGCCATCGAAATTGTTAGGCAGCCGCAGCCTCATATTTATACTTGTTTGGGTGGTGGTTATGTGGCCTCTGGTGCTATTGGCAAGGAAAAAGCACCTGAACCCACTTGGCCCCAAGGAGCCAAACTAAAGAGCAATGAAATGGCCGGAGAGGTACAAACTCCGGTGGAATATAAAGGGTCGGAAAAGCTGGCCTTGGGCGACCCGATTTTCTTGCGGCATTGCAAGGCGGGTGAGCTTTGCGAGCATTTTCAAGAGCTTCAGCTGATTCGAGGTGGGCAAATTGTGGAGGCTGCGCCGACTTATCGGGGGGAGGGGATGTGTTTTTTGTGAGTGCGGAGTAGCGAGTGCGGAGTGCGGAGTAGCTAGTTTCTAGTCCCTCAGCACTAGCTACTCCGCACTTCTTTGGCGCCGCGCTGCGGAGGGGTGGCTGCGTAGCAGACAGATCTCGTTAAGCGAAGCGAACGAGAGCCGAACGAATAGCCCCAAAGGGGTGCCTTTGGCATGAGCCCCATAGCATAGCGGATCTCGCCTTTAGGTCGAGATGCCCCTAATAAATAAAAGTCAACATCTAGTCTTTAAGTCTAGCGTCTCTAAGTCTAGCGTCTCTAAGTCTAGCGTCTAAAAATCTAATACTCATGATTCAAAAACTTCCATTCTGGCAAAACTGGGCAAAAAATGTATCCTGCAGCCCTTCGATGATTTATTATCCGAAAAATGAGCAGGAGGTAGTCGAAATTATTCAAAAAGCCAAGGCTGAAGGCAAGCGTATTCGCGTGGTGGGCAATGGGCATTCTTTTACGAATCTGGCAAAAACCAATCAGATTTTGCTATCGCTTTCGGAGATGCAGGGCTTGATAGGAATAGATGAGGAGCAAATGGAAGCGACAGCTTGGGCAGGAACGTCGATCAATAAAATGAATAGCCTTTTGTTTGATCGTGGCTATAATCTAGCTAACCTTGGAGATATTGATGTACAGTCGATTGCAGGGGCAACGGCTACGGGAACACATGGTACTGGGACGGCTTTTGGGATTGTAAGTACACAAATTCAGAAGTTGACCCTAGTCACCGCTGCTGGGGAGCTTGTAGAATGTAGCGCTGATCAACATCCGGATTTGTTTCAGGCGGCTCGGGTTTCTTTAGGAGCCTTGGGAATTATCACAAGAATGACTTTTAAGGTGGTACCTGCGTACCGTTTGGATTATCGCTCAAGTAAAGCGAAATTGGCAGATACTTTGGATCGTTTGGAGGAGTATAATGCAAATAACCGAAACTTTGAGTTTTATTGGTTTCCTTATACTAAAACGGTGCAGTTGAAGATGTCTAATGAAACGACGGATAAGATTAAGGATAATGCAACGATGCGCTATATCAATCAGCATTTGATGGAAAATACGCTGTTTCAGGGGATGTGTAATATTGGAAAATGGTTTCCGAATAGTTATCCTTTGATCTCCAAAATTGCAGCGATTGGGGTTTCTAAAGAGCATAAAATCAACGATAGTCATAAGGTATATGCTTCTCCCCGTAATGTTCGTTTTAAGGAAATGGAGTATAACGTTCCGCGTGAGCATTTCAAAGAGATCATGGAGCGCATGGTGGCGAAGATCAATGAGCAGCATTATCGGGTGTATTTTCCAATTGAATGTCGTTTTGTGAAAGGGGATGATATTTGGTTGAGTCCAGCTTATCAACGAGAGTCGGCTTATATTGCGATTCATGTAGATCATCGCACTCCTCATGATCCGTATTTTCGGGATATTGAGGAAATTATGATGGAGTTTGGCGGTCGTCCGCATTGGGGGAAAATGCACAAGCGTACTGTGGAGAATTTGGCTACGGCCTATCCGATGTGGGAGGCTTTTACGGAGCTTCGGGCAAAGATGGACCCTGAGGGGCTTTTTCTGAATGATTATTTGTGTGAGATTTTTGGGGTGGAAAAGGCAACAGAAGTACTGTTGTAATTACTGTTGCTTGTAGTTGATATCTGCTTATCACACTGATCGTCAGTCTTTGTGGAGGCTTCAAAAATCTAGGCTACTCTAATCCGCCGAACAATTCATAATTTCATAACTCTTTTTGTTTTTTTTCTGTTTTTTTCTAACTTAGCTTTCCTGCCCTAACTGAACTGCCAGCTTATGGTCTCATAGTAAGCGTTTTGGGGCAGTTTATTTTATTTGAATGTTATACTAAAAAAAACGATAAACTTATGACTGATAAGAAAAATCAGAAATACCCTCACTTGGAGTGGAATGAGATTAAAGCTGAAAACTCTTGGACCATGTTCAAGGTGATTGGAGAGTTTGTAGAGGGTTATGAAAGAATGAACAAGATTGGGCCTTGTGTTTCTATTTTTGGTTCGGCAAGAACTAAACCTGATCATAAATACTACAAATTGGCAGTAGACATTGCTAAGTTGATGGTCAATGAAGGTTATGGAATTATTACTGGTGGTGGACCTGGTATCATGGAGGCTGGGAATAAAGGGGCGCAAGAGGCCTTTGGGTCATCGGTAGGTTTAGGTATTGATTTGCCTTTTGAGCAAGGGGTTAATGATTATGTCGATTCTGATAAAATTTTCAACTTTCAGTACTTCTTTATTCGTAAAGTTACTTTTGTAAAATACGCACAAGCTCTAATTGTACTACCTGGTGGTTTTGGAACTATGGATGAGTTGTTTGAGGTATTAACCTTAAAACAAACCAATAAAATGTCTCCTATTCCCATCATTTTGGTAGGCTCTGAGTTTTGGACTGGGCTGAAAGACTGGATTGCCAAGGTAATGTATGAGCAGTTTGGGAATATCAGCGAA
Source organism: uncultured Saprospiraceae bacterium (assembly GCA_964580485.1). Taxonomy (GTDB): domain Bacteria; phylum Bacteroidota; class Bacteroidia; order Chitinophagales; family Saprospiraceae; genus Saprospira. Next base: position 5,942 of record CAZOLU010000127.1, read on the forward strand.
GGGGACTTGGATCTCATGCCTATTACGGATGATCCTAAAGAAGTGGTGCAGATTATCAAAGATTTTTATGCGCATGAGGCCTTGAAACCTAAATTGGATTTGGGTTAGAGTGCCAACTGAGTGCTGCCAAACTCCGTTTTTAGGGTTGCTTGCTGCTCTTGACTGATGGCATTTTTTTGCAGCTTCAAGGTTTTTAACTTGGGAAATTGGCTGGCTTGGAATCCAAAGTCAGTCAATTTGTTATTTCCTAGATCCAATTGCTCTAGTAGCTGTAGTTGTCCAAACGTTGTTGGCAGCTGTTCTAAAGCATTAAGGCGTAGCAACAAGACCTTCAAGTTTTTGAGTTGGCCGATGCTTGTGGGCAGTGCTTCAAGTTGATTGCGATCTAGTTCTAAACATTCCAATACGGGCAGTTGTCCAATTGTGCTAGGCAATTTTTTGAGTTGGTTGTTGCTCAAAATCAACCGTTTGAGTTTTCGAATTTTATGGATCTTCTCCGGAAGTTGATGGATTTGATTCTGATAAAGTTCCAAGATCTCTAGGTTGCGCAATTGGGTGATGGAGTTAGGAACTGTCTTGATTTTATTGAAGGATAGAAACAGCTTTTTGAGCTGCCGCAGCTGCCCCAAGGGGGCAATCTCCTCGATCTGGTTCCCTTGAAGATAGAGGGTTTCCAACTTGGGCAAACGTATTTTATTGGGCACATGAGTTATCCAGTTGTTATCTAAATACAGTTGTTCCAAATTGGGGAGTTTTGCCAATGCATCAAAGTTGGTAATGCGATTCATCCCTGCACTAAGGATCTTTAAGTTCGCTAGACTGTGTAGCCCTATGGGGAGTTGGCTTAGAAAGTTTCGATAAATGATAAGTTGCTCTAAGGCCTTCATTCTGAAAAGAGCAGGGCAGTTGGTAAGCTGATTGTCATGTACGTTGAGTACACGTAGTTGAGTAAGTTGGTGCAATTGTTCTGGAAGTTTTTGCAGAATATTATTGCTAACATTCAACACTTTTAATTCCTTCAGTGCGGTGATACTTTCTGGCAAGTGGCGAATTTGATTATTACTCAGATTTAACTCTTGCAGCTGAGATAATTTTCCAATCGTTTGAGGAATTTGTCTAAGCTTGTTGCTATTGAGATCTAATTGTTGCAGTTGTTTTAAGCCTGACCAGTCTTGAGGCAGTTCAATCTTCTCCCCTCTGTTAATTTGAAGGCTTGTTAAATGCGAAAGGCTTGTCAGTACCTCTGGAAATGCAAGGCTATCTTTAGAATCAATATCAAGTTGTAGCTGTTTAAGTTTGGGAAGTTGGGATAGTTGATGCAATTGCTCAAGATCCTTGGGCGATTTGATCTGAATTTTGAGTTTCAACACAGCTTCTTCTGCGGCTAGTGCATCTGCAACAGAATGATACCAGGGACTTTGATTTAGGTTTTGAGCTTGTGTTGGAGTCGCTTGAAAGCAAATGAGCACAAAAAATACAAGAAGCTGAAGAAACTGAGTTTGCATGAAAATTTATATTAAACTGTAAGCGTCTGAGTAAAAGATAATGAAA
>CAZOLU010000127.1:7502-8586 GCA_964580485.1 uncultured Saprospiraceae bacterium
ATTAAACTGTAACTATTTAGCCTATTTTTTGGTTCCTAGCCTTCTTCGACTCCTGCGGAGAAAGGCTAGGACTGGGTTGCTGGCAATTTTAGATCCTCTCGACCCTCTTTTTTTGTAAAAAAGAAGATCAAGCCCTTCGGGAAAGAATCCTAGCAGCTCGCTTTGACCAAGCCGTTCACTTTCCTGGGGATGCCCTTGGCATAGGGTTCGGCAATTATAGAGGCTAAATAGTTACATTAAACTAATTATAGTTCATGACCTATCCTAAGCATAGACCTTGATTAGAACACTTATATATTAGACTAAATTACAATATTCAGCATCAATTTCTTAATTTGGGATCAAAATATCTATGATTTAGATTAAGTAATCTACTGATCTTCGACAGTTTATGAAATGGCTTATCATCCGAAATCCTAAGGCTGGCAGCGGAGCCGCCCTAAAACAATGGCCCAAAATCCGCGAAGCACTGCTTGATGTTCAGATTGATTTTGAGGATTGGCGAACGGAAAAAGCGCATCATGCAGAAGAGCTTGCTCGAATGGCGGTTGCTAAAGGCTTTCGCCGAATTTTAGCCTTGGGCGGAGATGGTACCATCAACGAGATTGTCAATGGGATGGTCGGGCAAAGTTATGCGGATAGCAGTCAGCTCATTTTGGCACAATGGCCTATGGGCACGGGTAACGATTGGAGCAGAAGCCTGAAAATCCCTTCTAAACTCCATGAATTTACCCAACTGATGCGGGCCGAAAAAACCGTTTTACATGATGTGGGGCTAATTAGTTGGCGCAATGATCGCAAACAGCAGGCTCAACGATACTTTATCAATATCGCTAGTCTTGGTTTTGCTGCAGAGGTGGTTAAAGCGGTACAAAGCAAAAAACGAAAAGGGAAATTAGCCTACCTACAAGCGGCAATACAAGCTTTGAGAAGTTATGAGCCGACTCCCATTCAATTGAGTATTGATGGAAAAGCTGCGATCGAGTTTGAGCTTTTTAACCTTTCACTTGGTATTGGTCGCTATCATGGAGGGGGAATGCAACAGTGCCCCGATGCCCATTATGATGATGGGGTTTTTGATCTT
>CAZOLU010000127.1:8596-9866 GCA_964580485.1 uncultured Saprospiraceae bacterium
TACCTTAATTCAAAAAATTAGTCCCTGGAAAGTTGTAATGAATATTCGAAGGCTTTATAATGGTAGCTTTGTTGAACAAAAAGAGGTCTTACAGTTTAAAGGACAAACGGTTGAAGTCAAAGTCCCTGATCATGTACGGATTGAAATGGATGGAGAGTTGCTGGGGCGGGGTTCGGCAAGTTTTAGTGTGTTGCCAGCACAACTGAGAGTTTTGACCTCTGATTAACACCTGCTTAGGGTAGGGATAATAAACAACCAGAGTATAAAATATAGCCCATACTCACAATCGCCATCAGGTTACTCGCCACAGCAAAGAGTTTCATCTCGGCCATATTGTATGGTCTATTTTTAAATATAAGGAAAGCATCTAAGAAAAGCCAAGTCAAGGCGGCAAAAAGCATCCCCGAGAACCAGAGGTCTTTAAAAATCAGCAGCACCCATAAAGCTTCTCCTAAAACCAATCCCATGATGAGTAACTTGGTGTTGAATCGCCCTATGACAGTTGCCGTAGTGGTCTTGCCTGCCTTACGGTCGGGCTCTATATCCATGACCTCCCCCATCAAATGGGCTTGAATTGCAAAGGCCGAGAGGTAAACATAGGTCTGCCAAGGCAGCCCACTCGCCTTATTCACCAAAATGCTAAAAGGCACTACCAACAAATAACCAAATTGGCAAAGCATCTCGAAAGGGGGCATCGAGCGCAGCCCCTTCCCTGGAAAATTATAAGCCCATAAAATCAACAATTGAGCAGTATAAATCACCAAAACTGGCCAGCCCACCCAATAAATAAAGAAGGGGTAAGTCAATAGCTGAACGAGGATTAAAGCGGGAATCATAGCTGTAAGCTGTGCCTTGCTCCCCCTCGCACCAAACCAAAAGCTGTCTTTTCGAGGGTTGAGTTGGTCAGCTTCATAATCCACATAATCATTCCAACCATAGACCATAAAATTCATCGGAAACAAAACATAGCCCAGCCCAATCCAGAAAATGGGATTGATCCAAAATTCAGTACCACCCAAGGGCATCAGGTAGAGCCAGATGGTAGGAAACCACAAGCCAGGGCGAGATACTTTGAGATAGAAGAGGAGTTGGCGCATCATCTGTCATATAATCATCTACCATGTGTCAGTATCTAACATGACAGATGATGGAGTGAATTATTAGATCTTGGTCAAACAAATTAGGGTAGATTTGGCAATTTTCATAATTTTAGGGCTTAGAGCATGTTTAAATTTCTATCTACTTGTTAAATTCCAGTCTTTTGCCCTGA
>CAZOLU010000128.1:0-9795 GCA_964580485.1 uncultured Saprospiraceae bacterium
GTTTATCCTTGGGGCAACACCTTATATCACTCTACCGATACTGGGCTAAACTGGGCGAGCATTACCCTTCCAGGTTGGGCCTATTATGCAGCAGGGGCAACTACCGATGCTTATCACTATTTGGTTTCTGGTGAAAACTTTGGCGTTGGGGTAGTCTTGCGTGTAGATATGAATAGCACAAGCTTTGAGTTAGATACCTTGCAACATGAACTGACCGATATTCACTGTATCAGCGACAGTATTTGTTGGGCAGTAGGTTATGGGGTCATTTTACAAAGCACCAATGCTGGAGGAGATTGGGTACCTGCCGATGTTCGAGGCGACTTTTATCAGGATATTGAATTTGCTGATGCTCAAACGGCTTATGTCGTCGGAGATTATGGCAGTATTTGGAAAACAGAAAATGCTGGAAAAGATTGGAAGAAAATTCGCTCAGGCTCTACCTTATTCAACCAAAACAACCGACTCTGTAAAGCTGATTTTCGCAATGCAGAAGAGGGGGTGGTAGTGGGTCTGAATGGCTTGTGTTGGTTGACTTATAATGGCGGGGACTCTTGGATTCCAGTCAAGGGCTTACCCAAAGTCGACTTTTTTAGTGTACGATTGAATGATAACCGAGTATACCTAGGTGCCGAAGATGGAAAGATCTATCATTTTGAATTTTAAATAAATGGAAATAGCGGCAGCTCTTTTTGCCGCTCAGCGGCAAATCCAACTATCCCCAAGCCTTAGTATCAACTATGTAGATCTAGGAGAGGGTACTCCTATCATCTTTCTCCACAATAGTGGTGGCTTCTGGCAAATTTGGCAAAAACAACTCCTCTATTTTTCCAAAAACTATCGGGTCCTTGCCATTGATCTTCCTAGCAATGGTCAATCGACCTATGTTCAAGAAGAGATTAACCTCTCTTATTTCACCAGTGTACTCTTTAGCTTTGTTCAAAAACTACAGCTCCCACCCTTCCACCTCGTTGGCAACTGCATTGGCTCAAGCATCAGCATCAACTATAGCCAACAGCACCCTCAACAGGTACAATCCCTCGCCCTATTCAATATTTGCCCTGGCAATCGACTAGGCAAAAACTTCTGGGGTCGACACTTTATCTATGCCTTAGAAAAATACCAATGGATGCGCCAGCTCTCCTACCCTTTCCTGCGCTATATGCGAGAACAATCGGCCTATCGAGATCAATTTCCAGCAGTTCTCTTTGGCCCAAAATTTCCTAAACAAGACCCCCTTTTTCTTGCACTTGAACAACATTTTGCAAGTTTTGATGGAAAAAAAGATCGTTTTAAAGACCTTTATGCTCTAAATAGCTTTTCTTTGGGTCGTTTTTTTAATGGAGTCATCTCTCCGCCTTTTCAAATTTTTTGGGGAGAACATAATGCTGTGGCAAAAGCAGCGCTTGATGGGCAGTTTTTTGCAGATCAGCTTGGGGGAAAACTCTGTATTATTCCACAAGCAGGACATCTGTGTATGTATGAGAATGCTTCCTTTTGCAATCAAAAACTGAGCTCTTTTTTAAAGAGCAATATAAAGCACTAATATTTTGTTAAAACCCATAAATATTTTGAGCTATGAAAGCTAAATTTTTATTTTTGTGTTGTATTTATTTAATGAGTATTTGTTCTTTGAAAGCACAGGAAGACTCTACAAAATTGTGGGATATTGGAGGAGGATTAGGTTTGGATTTTGCACAAATGTTACTCATCAATCCTCGGGTAGGAGCTGGTGAAAACAAAATCGCACTGGGGGGAAATACTACCTTTCATGCAGATTATAACAAAGGCAGAGCAAGCTGGGACAATAAGCTGCTCATCAATTTTGGTATACAAAAGCTAGGAGCCATTCAAAATCCATTTCAAAAAACCGTAGATGAGTTTCGATTGAGTTCTCAGTTTGTGTATAAAATTGTGAAAGATCAGCCCTGGGGTTATGCCTTAGACTTTGCTTTTCTTACACAGCTTACACCAACCTTTGAGGGGAATATTCTAAGTGCCGAGAATGCCTATCCAATGGCCAAGTTTTTTTCGCCAGCTACGGCTGTTCTCTCGCCAGGTATTAGCTATAAACCTAGTGCCAAGCTTTCTTTGATGATTGCACCTCTTTCAATCAAAACCATCTTTGTAGCAGATGACTCTATTGCTCGTATGGCCAATACGGATCGGACTCAAAGTTTGCATGGGACTCCTTTTGGAGGAAATATTCGAGAAGATTTTGTGAATGAATGGCATGTAAGTCCTGCAGGATTGACCTTTGACAGTCTTTATTATGCTAAACGCACTATTCAGGCAGGAGCTACTTTAAAATTTTTATATAAAAATAAATTTTTTAAAGATGCTGATGGAAAGCCTAGAATCGCCTTCAACACTAGCTTAACACTGTTTTCAGATTATCTTCGCAACCCACAATTTATAGATATTGAGTGGATTACTGGTACTGATTTTTTTATTTATAAAGGATTATCCTTATCTTTGGGTATGATAGTATTTTATGACTATGATGTTTTGGTACAAATTAACGCAGATGGAGATCCAAATACAGGGGTCAATGGATTAGAAGAAACGGGGCGAAGAGTATCATTTACACAAAATTTACTCATAAAATATAATTTTTTGTTCTAGAAATTTGTTTTTTCAAATAAAGATTCATAAGTTTGGGTTTTAATTGGGGTGACTTTAAGGTCTGCGTCGTTCGCGACGCGGCCTTTTTTTTATGTCCTATACCCAAGTTCTTTGCTATTTTTTGAGTATTTTTAATGCTATAGTATCCTATTGATGATTTGCAGCACCCAACTCCATACTCATGAAGCCTTATTTTTTCTTCCTACTATTTTCTACCCTCTCCATTTTTCTCCAAGCACAGAATTTAGACAAGCATCATATTTACCAACATGCTTTTGATCTAAAAAATGAACTTACCGACAGTAATCAACTCTATCTAAGCAATGAAGTAGTTCTAATGCTCCCAGGTTATTACAGTAGTCAAACTGTCAAAGATCCTGAAGCCTTGTTAAAGCATTACCAAAATAATCCTTTCCTAAAAAATATATAGCCCTAGCCCCCCCCACCAGATACAAGCAGAGCGGCAGATAGCTTACTCCTAGTTAAAGAAGAAGAAGATATGCTTTCTTTTAATCGGCTCATGGAGCGCAAAGCCAAAAAAGCTTATAATGCGCCTCGCTTGATCGAAGACCCGAGTGCTGCGCCAGCCACCATACTCTTGGGGATGACTGATTTTTTAGTAAGACGCACTAAAGAAGAATTACACATCACTTTTTTAAAAGAGTTTCAGGGGAAGGTAGCAGATTCGGAAGAAATGCAATACCTCTTTCCCAAAAGTTCACAAGTATTATCAACCCTCAGTGACGATGTCTATCGCTTTAGTGCTTTTTGGGAAGCTATTAGAGCTTCTTTATTGGAAGACCTAAGTAAAATGTTTGGGCATCTAAGCTTGTACTTACAACATACTGAAAAAATAAAAGATGAAGGGCTTAGAGCCTTTGCTGCCGATTTATTTTATGCCGTAGATTTATTGAGAATTGAAACGCCACCAGCCGAGATTATTCATTATTTAGGAGAAGAAAGCCTTTTACAAGACTCTGAATTTGATCAAAAGGAACTGAAAGTCATTCAAGAGAACCTTTGTTTGATGAATATTCTATAAGAAGCCGTAGAGAGCAGTACAACACCAGGCTATTGGATGGCTCCTCAAGATCTCAAAGCCATTACAAAAGACAGCTTACTCACTGATTTTTTCCTAGGTCTGCTTTATGAGCGAGGGCAAGCTGTGCAAATGGGGGATACAAGTTTTGCAGGCTATCTTGCCAAGCTTGCCCCTGCATTAAGTCAAAAACGAGCCTTTTTCAGAGAAGTGCATTATTTTTTAATGCAAGCAGAGCGCGTAAAGTCGGTCCTAAAGGAGTTGAAAGCTAAAGAAGAAGGGGCCAAAGAATTAGGGCGACCACTATCAGAAGGAGAAAAAAGTTTACAGCACTTTAAGTTTGCTAGCGAGTGCCTAAGCATGGTCAACTATGTATACATCTACAAAAAACGTATGCTAGGTTCGTCTCCTAAAGAAGACAGTTTGTTTAGGGAGTATATGTATTTGGCGCATGAGGTGAATCAGCTGACCTTTGAACTAAGAAACAAGCAATATGCCCTTGCCATTATTACAAGCATCAATATTATTGAAAAGCTGATTCCTGAGAATGAATGGGTTTGCGAGCAGCGTAATTTGTTGAAATATGGTAGTTTTATTGCCACCGCAGCTTTTGCTAAAAATAGTGAGGAAGTTTCTCAGGCCATCGAGGCTTTTGCGCTGCCTCCAGGCAGCGCCGCTATGAAAAAGTACGCCAACTTCAGCATCAGCCTCAATGCCTATGTCGGAGCTGGTGCTGGCGCAGAGTATTTGCAAGATTTGGGCTACAGCCCTTACTATGCCTTGGCGACCCCTATTGGCATAAGCATCAACAAAGGCTTTCGCAAGGCTGGCTCAGCCAGTCTACTCCTCTCCTTGCTCGATATTGGAGCCCTGACGGCCTATCGCTTTGATCCCGACAATACCGCCCCACTACCCGACTTGCGCTTTGAAAATGTGCTAGCCCCTGGAGCTTATTTGGTTTATGGTGTACCTAAGCTGCCTTTAGCCATTGGTTTCGGAGGGCAGTTGAGCCCCAACCTGCGCAGTATCAGCAACCAGGCACTCATGATAAGCAACAGCAAAGGTTGGCGTTTTGGTGCATTTATAGCAGTAGACATTCCCCTTATCAACTTTTACAGCACCAATAAACGCTATAAAGCCTGTCCTAAATAATCCGTTGCCTAAAACTATCTACCATGATACCCATTCGGTTTTACTATAGTCTTTGCTTTATTCTGCTAACCACCCCAGCCTTTGCACAAAGTCTTCAACTAAGTTTCCGTTTGTACGATGCACAACAGGAAATCATCAGCCCCTTTCGTTTTGAATCGGAGGTAGAATGTTATACCCAAAAAGGTCTACAACGTGGGCTGGTTTTACAAAAAAGATTAAAATTTGATGAACGCAGCTATCACTTTTTATATCAAACCGAATTTCGTCCCGGAACAGTCGAACGCCTATACTTTGTCTTGGCAGAAGATACCCTAGTGCTACAATTAGCGCCATTAGATTATTCAAATGTAGTTATAGACGAACTTCAGATTACACAAGGGCTCATTCAATGGCAAAAGGAAGATTTTACCCTACTTGAAGAGCTATCTAAACCAGGGCGGCGCAGCTATACGCTTTGGGCTGCAAAATTAGAGGCTAAAGCAAAAGAAAAATTCTTATCTTTACCTAAACACTTAGAACGACTACGGCTAAGCAATTTTATGCAAATTTTGCACAGCAGAAATTAACCGCAATATTATGCTAGAAAAGTTAAATGCTCCACCTACTCCTGAGCAAATTCTTCAAGTACATCAAGCCATTCAACCCTATATTCATCGAACTCCCGTGCTGAGTTCAAGCAGTATCAATGCAATAGCTGGAGCTGCTCTCTTTTTCAAGTGTGAAAACTTCCAAAAAATTGGAGCTTTTAAAATGCGAGGGGCGATGTCGGCCGCATTGGCCTTGACAGCCGAAGAGCTTCAAAAAGGCTTGGCAACGCATTCTTCGGGTAACCATGCACAGGCGGTAGCTCGATCGGCTAAGCTCTTATCGGTGCCTGCTTATATTGTAATGCCAGAGAACGCACCTGCGGTAAAAAAAGCGGCAACCGCCTCCTATGGTGCAGAAATTATTGAGTGTGCATCTACTCCCGAAGCCCGAGAAGCTAAGCTCGAAGAGGTAGTAGCTACAACCCAGGCCTATTTTATCCACCCCTACAACGACTATCATGTCATTGCGGGGCAAGCTAGCGCAGCCCTTGAGCTACTGGAAGAGCAAGCTAACTTGGATATGCTTGTGGCTCCTATTGGTGGTGGAGGGTTGATGAGTGGAACGGCTTTGGCTTGCCATTATTTTCATCCTCAAGCCAAGGTCATCGGGGCAGAACCCAAAGCTGTTGATGATGCCTATCGCTCGGTTCAGGCGGGTAAAATTATAAAAAATAAGACAACCAATACGATTGCTGATGGTCTGCGCACCAATATTCAAGACAAAACTTTTGGTATTATTCAGCAGTATGTTGATGAAATTATCACCGTAGAGGAGGAGGAGATTGTCGCTGCAATGAAGCTGATTTGGCAACGAATGAAAATTATTATAGAGCCTTCTTGTGCAGTGCCTCTAGCGGCGATCCTTCAGCAAAAGGAACGATTTACTGGACTGCGCATTGGGGTGATTCTAACAGGGGGTAATGTCGATTTAGATCAACTTCCTTTTTGATTATAGAAATTGTTACAATGGTTTTTCATTAAGCCACTACATCCTGAACTTTCTTAAACAACTCCAAAATATTCAACATGAACAGATCCAAGTTTTTAGCAATTTTATCTGTGCTGCTTTTACTACAATTATCAACTGCCTGCAATTCATCCAATGAGGTAGATGCTCCTAAGTCTGAGACTACTGAAACTAAGCCCCCTGCGGAAAAAGAAGATAAAAAAGATCCTATCCTACTTATCTTACAAAATAAACAAGCCATGGACAAGCAGTTGGAGGAAATGGAAACAGCATCCTATTCGTTTGAGAATGATCCTCCGATCATTGAGCTTAAAGTTTATCTACAAGACAAAGCACTTCGAAAAGTTGAATATTCCGCAGGAGGAGATCATGGTGTCATTTCGGAAACCTATTATTTAGGAGAAAAGGGAGAACTATTTTTTGCAGAAATAGCCAAAGGGGGCTGGCACTTTTCGGGTGAAGCGGAAGGCGAAACCATCGACTTTCAAAATACTTACACCTTCTATTATAATCAAGAGCAACCCGTTAAAGCAAGCCTAAAAAAGGTCAAAGCTAAAACTGCCCAATTTGAAGAAGCTATGGCTAAAGCCAAGGAAGAAGATTATGATGCAAGTAAAGGGCAAAAGCTTTTAGCAAGAGCCAAACAACTTAAAGAGCTTGTAGAGGACAATGCTATTGGAGCAGATTGGGAGGGTTTGGAATATTTAGAGTTGGAACGTTAATAACTCACATCACTCACTACCGCTCGATGGTCGGAAATCGCATGGGACTGAAGTTGATGGTTGAATACTTTAAATTTGGGGTCTAGCAAAATATAATCAATACGCAAAGCGGGCAATCCCCCAGCATAAGTTGCTCCTAGCCCCCAGCCCCGTTCTATAAAGCTATCCTTTCGCCCCTTGGCAAGTAGTCGATAAGCATAGGACATTGGTGTATCGTTAAAATCTCCACAGATGATAACAGGGTGAGGAGAAGTAGCAGCATGGGCTGCAATAATCTGAGCTTGCGCAGCTCTTAATTCAAAGGCTGTAGTGAGTTTGGAACTAATACGATAGTATTTTTCTTGGGTTTCTTTTTTATTGAGGGAGGTGATATTTTCTTTTTTCAATACCTCTCTTGCATCCTTTCCCAAGCGGGTAGACTGTAAATGTACAGAATACACCCTAAAAGTTTGGTCACCAAGCTCTACATCAGCATGTATAGCACCATTGTAAGATCCCTCAAACTTAATACTCCCCTTATTACTTAGAGGAAATTTACTCATAATGGCCAGGCTACTCCCCCCTCCCCGATGCTGATAGATCAAGCCCACAGAATCTTTCAAAAACTGATCTGCTCGTTGAGAGGAGGCCTTCCCTTTTCCAGAAAATTCCTGTCCACAAAGTAGTGTAGGTCTTTGTTTTTGGATGTATGCTAAAAATTCATCCTGCTCTTGGATCAAAAGTTTTTCCCCACTATATTCTGTACTATTAAAGTAGCGGACATTGTAGCTCATCAGGCGAAGCCCAGCTTCTGCCCTTGTATTCCAGTTGAATCCTAATACCTGAGGGAGGAATCCTATTCCTATTAAAATCACCACAAGTGACAGGTAAATAATTCGACGTTTATGGTAAAACCAAAATCCCATCCAAGCTACATTTATAAACAAGAAAAAAGGATAAGCCAGGGCAAAAATTGCCAAGATGCTAGTTTGGCTTGGAGACACATAAGGAGCTAAATAAGTCAGCAAGAGCAAAAAAGCACTCAAGAGATTGAGCCACCACAACACCCGCAAGGAAAAAAACTGTAACCATTGCCTAAGCATTACCCAAATAAGGTTTAATGGCTTCAGGAATACGAACCACTTTGCGCTGATCGTAATCATAACAAATGATTCCTGTTTTAATTAAGGCTACGGCTTTTCCAGTATCCTCTTGTGTCAATTGATAGTATAGATCAAACCCGACTCTTGAGACCGCCTCTACCGCCACTTCAATATTAAGCAGATCTCCCAAATGAGCCTCCGACTGGAAAGCGATGGCAGCATCCGCCATAATAATTCCAACACCGCCAAAATTCAGTTCCTCTTGCCCCCAACTTTTAAAAAGCTCCACTCTTGCTTGATGGGCATAGACCAGAAGTTTATCATTCGACAAATGATTGGCATAGTTTAGATCACTCACTCGGACCTGCACTTGGGTAGAGAATAAGAACTGATCAGGTTTTTGCAACTTAACACGCATCAAATTTCTAATTTTAAACCACTATTAGGAAAATGCTCTTCAAAGTAATATCGCCATCTCATACGCTCATTTCGATCTTGGGTATGTTTGATTAAAGCATCGCAACTTTCCCAAACATTGTAGGCGACCCGTTCTTCAGATTCCCCTTCTCTAAGGGCTTTCATATAATACTGGATAGCTTGCTCATAGTCTTGAAGATAAAAATGGCAAGCCCCAATCGCATTTAGACATTGGGCAGATTCTTCTGGAAACCTGTTCATGACCACTGTAAATGCTTTGATAGCTCCCTCGAAACGCTGGCTGGTCAATAAACGCCCTGCGAGATTGATGAGCTGGGTTGCCGTACTATTGTCATCCCCCATAGCCTTTTCAAACTCAGCCTGAATAGCTTGCGCCTTTTCCATACTCAGACCGGCTTCCTCATTAAGTCTACCATAAAGTTGGATAGAACCATCTGCACTAATAGCTATACTGACCGAAGGATCTGGATTTTGTCCAATAGAAAGATCATTTTCATGAAAATACTTTAAGGCTGCAGAGAGATAGTGTACCAAACGGGCTAGTTCTACCGTATGATTCCAAAACTCATCTACTGTGATTTCAGATTGAATAAAAGCAGCAATAGCATTCTCCATATTTTCCAATACCTCATTGAGGTAATCGGTATCTTCTATTTCGGGTAGTGCCACAAAACTTTCGGTTAGTACCCTAGCTTTATCCACTGCCTTTATAAACTCAGCATCTATACTTAGAGGCTCCTCCGATTCATCATACAACAATGTTTTAAACGCCTCATTTGTTTTTTGAAGTCCTTCAACAGGGTGTTGACTTGCCGCTGCATTTTTCATAAACTCTAAGAATGGAACCATATAGCCTTGTTGCTTGTTTTGAATTTTTAAATTAAGTAATGAGGCATAATTAGTTTTTACTAGAATCACTAAGATTTTTGATAAAGTACAAGGCGAAAAACATGAGCGCAGCGAACTGCGCTGGCTTGTGCCTGTGACAAAAAGTAGAGCACTAATTCACAAAAAGCTCACTTGATTATATATTAAACTAATTGTGGCTCATTACTTAAGACAAAGATACAACTTTCCATAACAACATTCAACCAGATTATTGTGAAAGGAGCAATTTTAGGAGATATAGCAGGATCTAGATTTGAGTGGCAAAATTATAAAGGTCAGCCTTTCAAAAAAAAAG
>CAZOLU010000129.1:0-5350 GCA_964580485.1 uncultured Saprospiraceae bacterium
TTGTTTTTATTTCTTATTTTCAAAATTTTTGGACTGCGTAATCCCAGTTATTTAACATTTATCTGTTTGGTTTAAAAACGATAGGTTATAGGTAAATGTTCCATTCAGTTAACTTGCCCTTAATCCCATTTTCAAAGTTTAGCAACAAATTTTTCTTGTTTCTCAAAATTAGAGCGCTGCTCAAATAAAGAGCATACCTGTCTTAGTTTGGCGTACATTTTACTGCACCCAATTTTCCCGATCCAAATTGCGATAGTTGACCGCTTCTGCCAGGTGTTCTGCCATGAGTTTTTCCTGTCCAGCCAGATCCGCAATGGTTCTTGCCATTTTGAGGATGCGATCATAAGCCCGAGCTGATAGATGTCGTAGTTCCATCACTTTTTTTAGTAGCATCAGACTTGGTTTATCCAGTTGGCAGTATTCCTGCAATAAGCGTTTGGTCATTTGCGCATTACAATGAATGCCTTGGTAATCTTGATAGCGCTTTTGTTGGATTTCCCGAGCTTTTAAGACCCTTTTGAGAATGTCGGCACTACTTTCTGTGGGCATATCCGTAGAAGACATGGTATCAAAATCAACAGCTTCTACTTCGATATGTAGATCAATGCGATCGAGCAAAGGCCCCGAAATTTTATTGACGTACTTTTGTACAGTGTTGGGAGCGCAAACACAATCTTTTTCGGGATGTGTGTAGTATCCGCATGGGCAAGGATTCATCGAGGCGATGAGCATAAAACTAGCAGGGTATTCTACTGTAAAACGGGAACGAGAAATGGTCATCTTGTGGGTTTCCATAGGCTGCCTCAAGACTTCTAATACTGAGCGTTTAAATTCTGGCATTTCATCTAGAAAAAGTACACCATTGTGTGCTAGGGAAATCTCGCCAGGGCGAGGGTGTATCCCTCCACCTACTAGTGCAACATCGCTAATGGTATGATGGGGCGTGCGAAAGGGGCGCTGCGCTACAAGCGCAGCATCCTCGCCTAGCAAGCCCACGACCGAGTGAATTTTAGTGGTTTCCAAAGCTTCTTTCAAAGAAAGTGGCGGTAAAATCGTAGGCAAACGCTTGGCAAGCATGGTTTTACCCGCACCTGGAGGGCCTATCAAGATGGCATTGTGGCCGCCTGCGGCGGCTACTTCCAAGGCTCGCTTGACATGCTCCTGACCACGCACTTCGTTAAAATCGAGTCCTAGATGTTCTTGATTGTACGCAAATTCCTCGCGAGTGAAGACGGTAGTGGGGGAGAGTTTGCCCACTCCATTCAAAAACTCAATCACTTCTCGGATGTGAGTAGCACCATAAACTTTTAGATCATTGACGATCGCTGCTTCTCGAGCATTGGCCTGAGGCAAGATAAAGCCTTTAAAACCCTCTTTCCGAGCTTGAATGGCAATAGGAAGTGCTCCTTTTATAGGTTTAAGACTACCATCAAGCGATAGCTCACCCATAATGATATAATCTTCTAGCAAGTCGGCCTGAATCTGTTCCGTAGCTGCTAGAATACCCATTGCTAAAGGCAGATCATAATGGGAGCCTTCTTTTCTCAAATCGGCGGGAGCCATATTGATAATGATGCGAATGCGGGGGATTCTGTAATTCGCAGTTTTTATGGCACTCTCTACCCTCCAATAGCCTTCTTTAACAGCATTGTCGGGTAACCCAACAAGGGAGTACCCTGGGCGGCCTTGAGCTACTGGCCCTCCGCTTGTAACCTCTATCGTAACAGTTTGTGCATCAATTCCATGTACGGCACTGCCAAATGTTTTAACTAGCATATTCTGAATTTTTGGGGTGGAATGAATTACTTTGGGTAGCAAAGATAAAACAAGTTTTTTGGCATTGTCAAATCTTTTTTTCATCCCCAAGCTCTAGCCTTTATACAAGGTATAAAGGCTAAAATTTTATTCAAGGAGCTTAACTCAAAAAATCCATAATTAAATAAATATTCAATCAATACTACACACCAAAAGTGCAAAAAAAAGTATCTATGGAGTTGAAATCAACAACTATTCTAGTTAATTTTTAAAATCCTTATTGAAATCCTTAAACTCGAATATTATGAAAAACCTAATGCTTCTTTATGTGCTTTTATGCTTAATAGTTGCCCCTCAACTCATGGCACAAGATCAGAGCTTTGAGCAGAATAAAATGCCTGATACCTATTGGATGGCTGAGATTGAAGGAGTAGCATATTTTTTGAAAATATCTGCTGGGCATGAAAATTATGATGGTATCCGAACAGGTCGATCACTTGAGCAAACTTTTCTAGGAGTACAATTATTAAAACAGGTAGATCAACAGCCTTTCTTTAAACTCTTGGGACAGAATCATCTGGTAAAATGGTCAAATCAAGATAAGCTTTTTGCTACGATTGGGTATCATGAAAAGGAAATCAAGGTAGAAATCAGTATACCTGAGAAACAGAAAGACTACTGGGCTTATATTCAAAAGGCCAAGGAATTGAATCTTAGCTTGGAGTTTCCTAAAGAAGCTGCCCAGCAGTTCAAGTTCAAACCTTATGGTCTTGCTCAGTATAGCCTTCGCCGCTTTGCGGAGGCAGTGAATGAGATTCATCAAGAGATTTTGGTACCTATGAGTCAGAAAACAGATGCGCCTATCTATACATCCGAAACCTTTTTGTTGGATGAAAAGGGACAGCCTTATATTGCAGAGAATTTATGGATGGGACAGGGATCTGTACGAATGTATAGTAATCAGATACTGGAATATGCTTTATCTCCAATAACTACTGGACAGCGTGGAAGCACCTCTGGAAGTATTTATGTAACCATGCTAAACGATGTAAAAACTCCTACTTTGGTGGTCTGGGGAAGTCGTCATTATAGTCCTGGTATACAAGATAGAGATCCCAAGATGCCCTATGTCAAGGATAATCCCAACGCAGCGGCTCCAAAAGCTCATCGTAATGATGAGTATTTGGATGTGCGGGTGTTTCAGAAAGTTGGGGAGAAATGGGTGCAAGTCTACTCTGTAAAACAAGAGACCTTTTTCCAAAATGTAGAGTATTGTTTGAATACACATCATCAAATGCCACAGTTTATTTTTATCGAAAAAGAACAAGCATCGGTCTTTCATTGGGATGAGGATAAAAAGCAATTATCACTCAAAAGATTTTAGTAAGTTTGGCTGAAATGGAAGGACATAAGGGGATTTTTGCAATAAAGTTGCAGAAAGCTCTTTTTAGTTCCTCTAAAAGTTGAATTGATAAGCATTTAATTTTATTTTTGTCCTCTATTTTTATTAATTTAATCATGGCAACATTGCTATTGGAAGGAATAGGTTTATGCATGAAAATTTTTGGATGGCTTTTGGCTTGACGGTCATTGCTGGTTTGTCGACAGGAATCGGCAGCTCTATTGCTTTTTTTGTGAAAGGCAAAAATACGAGGTTTTTAACTTTTTCGATGGGCTTTGCTGCGGGGGTGATGTTGTATGTTTCGTTTATGGAAATTCTTCCACATGCCTTGCATGAGTTGGGGCATCATGAGCAGAAATATGTGGGTATTATTGCCTTTTTTGCTGGGATGTTTTTAGTTGGGTTAATTGATAAGTTGATTCCTCATGATGAAAATCCGCATGAGTTTATGTCGGAAGAGGAGCAGCAAGCTGCTGAGGCTATTGTTGAAAGAGCGAAGGCTGCAGAGGTTTCAGTTGCCAACAAAAAATTGATGCGGGTGGGATTACTTACAGCTTTAGCCCTGGCTTTGCACAATTTTCCCGAAGGAATTGCTACCTTTGTATCGGCCTTGGAGGATGTGTCTTTGGGCATCACGATTGCTATTGCTATTGCACTGCACAACATTCCAGAAGGTATAGCAGTTTCTATGCCAGTGTATTATGCAACAGGTAGCCGTAAAAAGGCATTTTGGTATTCGTTTTTGTCTGGTGTGGTAGAGCCCCTTGGGGCGATTTTGGGGTATTTGATCTTAATGCCTTATTTGGATGAGACTATGATGTCTATATTGTTGGCTGGGGTAGCAGGTATTATGGTATTTATTTCGTTAGATCAACTGTTGCCTGCTGCGGAGGAATATGGTGATCATCACATTAGTATTTATGGAGTGGTAGGAGGAATGGGCGTGATGGCTATTAGTTTGTTGATGCTAAATCATGCACATTAGGTCAGCGAATAGCTGTTACGAATTCATGTGTCAGAGCTAGATGACTTGAGCAGTTGTTAGTTGGCGCTGCGATGTGCAACCCCTTGCCCCAAAGGGGTGAACGAATAGTGAAGGGTGAAACGTAGCAGTCTCCTCACCTGTGGTCGAGGAGAGCCCCTAATAAAATGTCTAACAGTCTGAAGTCTTAGCGTCTAAAATCTAAACTAACTATGAGAGAGCGTATTCAAATTTTGGAAATTCGATCGGAGCTTGGTGCTGGTACTAGAGGTGCAAGCTTGGGTATTGGAGCAATGAAGGTGGCCTCTTTGAAGCAGGAGGATTTATTCTTTGCTCAATATCCCGTAGATCTGGTGCCCAATGAAAATGAGTTGTTGTTTCGGCCCAATGCTACTACTCGGCATGCCAAACATATCAAAGGGGTTTTGAAAGTATATAATTATGTGGCGGAGTCGATGACCAAGCATTTGCGAGATCAGACGAAGTTTATGATTGCTTTATCGGGGGATCATTCTTCTGCTGGGGCTTCTATTGCAGGGTTACGCCAGGCGTTTCCAGAAAATCGACTTGGAGTTATTTGGGTAGATGCTCATGCGGATTTGCATACGCCTTATACTACCCCCTCTGGCAATATTCATGGTATGCCTTTGGCTTTATCTTTAGGGTTTGATAATTTGGACAAGCGTCGGAATGATCTATCTCCTGAGGTGGCAATGTATTGGAATCAGCTAAAACGGGTAGGGGATATTTCTCCCAAGATTTATCCTGAAGATCTGGTTTTTATTGCTTTGCGTGATACCGAGGATGAAGAAGATTTTTTGATTGACCAGCATGAGGTGAAGACTTTTAGAGTAGCAGAGGTACAGGAAAAAGGGGCGGTACAGATTGCAGAGGAAACCCTGGAATATTTGAAGGATTGTGATATGATTTATATTTCTTTTGATGTAGATAGTATGGACTGCAACCTGGTGTCGCATGGTACGGGTACACCTGTACCTAACGGGCTTTCTCCGCAAGAGGCAGAAGATTTGCTTTGTCGTTTGGCCTTGGACGAGCGACTTTTGTGCATGGAAGTAACGGAGGTGAATCCTTTGTTGGATGAGAAATGCAATAAGATGGCAGAAACGGCTTTTAGCATTTTGAGCAAGGTTACGGAGGTGGTGGACGACCGCCTGCGGGCGGCGGAGTTGGGGTAATACAAGACTAAGCAT
>CAZOLU010000129.1:5360-9706 GCA_964580485.1 uncultured Saprospiraceae bacterium
CTACCAAATCTCGATAAAAGCCATTTTCTTTTTGCATCAGCTCTTGATGGTTGCCCATTTCCATCACTTTCCCCTTATCTAAGACCAAAATAGCATCGGCATGTTGAATGGTAGAAAGGCGGTGTGCGATGATGATAGAAGTGCGTTTGGCGATTAACTTTTCGATGGCATGTTGGATGATATTTTCGGTCTCAGGATCAATGGCCGAAGTAGCCTCGTCGAGGATTAAAATATCGGGGTTGAAAACCAATGCTCTTATAAAGGAAATGAGTTGTCGCTGTCCCATAGAAAGGGTGGCTCCACGTTCCATCACCTGATAATCATATCCACCGGGCAGCCGTTCTATAAATTCATGAGCACCAATCATTTTAGAGGCTTCTATTACTGACTCAGGACTAATTTTGGGATCTTTTAATGTAATGTTTTCTAAAACAGAACCCGAAAATAGAAAAACATCTTGTAGTACAATGGCAATACGTTTGCGTAGACTGAAAAGCTCGTAGCTTCGGATTTCTTTTTGATCAATAAAAATCTCTCCCTTATGAATTTCATAGAAGCGGTTGAGAATATTGATAATGGTTGTTTTTCCAGCACCTGTACTACCAACAATCGCCATTGTTTTGCCTGCTTCCAACTGAAAATTCACATCCTTTAAGATCCACTCATCTACATCTTCTGCTGCTTTATCCTGTTGATAGCTAAAATAAACATCTTTGAAGGCGATCTCCCCATGGAGCTTGTTTGCTTGTAGTTTTCCTTCGTTTTTAATTTGATTGTTGTTGTCTAAAACTTCAAAAACCCGGTTGGCAGCGACCAAGCCCATCTGTAGAGAGTTGAACTTATCGGCCAGCATCCTAACGGGGCGAAAGAGCATACCCAAATAAAGTGGAAAGGCGACCAAAACGCCTATGGTTACTTCTCCTCCGATGACAGATCTTGCTCCGTACCAAACCATCAATCCTAATGAGGCAGCAGATAAAATTTCTACAATAGGAAAGAAAATTGCATAATAAAAAATAGATCGAATATTTGCTTTGGTATAGGTTTGATTGATTTCTTCAAATTTTCCCAGCTCCTGCTGTTCTGCATTGAAAATCTGTACCATACGCATTCCTGTGATGCGTTCCTGTAAAAAGGCATTCATTTTAGATACCTGTGTACGAACTATTTGAAACGCCTTTTTTACAGCCTCTTTAAACCAGTAAGATGCCCAAATAAGTAGGGGTAAGGTGGTAAGACAGACCAAAGTAAGCTTCCAGCTTGTAAAGAGCATAATTCCCAACACAAAAAGTAGCGTGAGGATGTCAGCAATAATGGTGATTACCCCTTCAGAGAAAACAGAATTGATAGTTTCTATATCATTAATTGTGCGGGTGGTAGATGTGCCAATAGGAGTTCGATCAAAATAGGTGAGCCGTAGGTTGTTGATATGATTGAAAACCCGAACTCTAAGGTCTTTCACAATAGATTGTCCTAATAAACCCGTAAGGTAGGTAAAGCTATAATGTAAGATCCCTTCCAAGACCAAAACTCCGATGAGCAGCCCTATCATGAATACAAGCCCACTGGGGTCAGGTTGAAGAATATGATCATCTACACTACGCTGCACAAGATAAGGCCGGAGAATGCTGACCGGGGCTAAGACTACAGATAAAATGGCTGAAATTGTGAAAATTAGCCGATAGGGACGGGTGAGGCGAAGTACCCGAAAAAACAACTTTTTGTCGGTGTAGGGATGTGCTTGCTGTGCTTTTTTTTCTGCCATTAAAAGAGGAATGTCGGTTAGCTCTGAGCCTATTCTACAATAATTGTTTCCTCATAAACACGCAAAGACTGTAAAAGTTTGAAGTCTTCGGTATCCTTACACTTGACCAATAAGCCAATAAAATTTTTATCTTCAGACCCATTAATGAAATCCATCTTTAAAATTTCTGTAATCAGCCAACCACCAATACGGGTGTTGGGCAACTACCCCTCCTCAATTTTGCCTTGTTGAATCTCTCCAAGTAGAACAATTTCCAGTTTGTCTAAGAAACCATAAACCACCCGAACTTTAAATGTAGTGGTCTGTTTTTTTAATTTTCGAGCCATAGAAGGGAGCTGTTTTTACGAAGAAAAAAGTAGGTGTGATTGAAAGTTAATGCCTACAAATAACAAAAAATAATGGCAGAATTTCAAATATAAGCCTAGAAGCCTTTGCTATTTTTTTTATCCTTTGTAAACTTAACTTTATTTTTGAGATTTTATGGAGTCAGATTTTAATTTATTGCAGAAATGAACTATCTTAATGACTGAATTGAGATTTTTTGCCAAACCAACTTTAGTGGTTTAACTTATAAACTTGGGTAAAACCCTTAAAAATACTTTGATTTAACCCAATACTAATACTAAAACAACATGAGCGCATCCTTTGACGTATTGTCCAAAATGCCCTTCCCAGGACTACGTTCCTATGAACCCCAAGAGCAAGATATTTTCTATGGACGTGATCGACAGCTTGACGAATTACTTCGTAAAATTCGTTCTAACAGATTTTTAGCGGTAGTAGGAAATGCTGGTAGTGGTAAGTCTTCTTTGGTGCGTGCTAGTCTAGTGCCTAAATTAGAGGATGGCTTTGGGGGCCAAGCTGGAATGAACTGGCGTATTGCCATTTGCCGCCCAGGCAACAACCCTATTGGCAACCTCAGTCGGATGTTGGCACAACGCAATGTGCTGCATGGTGATGATAAAATGGACCCTAACTACCCCGCAGTTATTGAAAAAACTCTACGGAGAGGTAGCTTGGGAATTGTAGAAGCTTACAAAGGAGCTGATGTAGAGCGAGAAAACCTTATGATCATTGTGGATCAATTTGAGGAGATCTTTGCTTACAGCAAAAAGAGTACAGGGAATCATGAGGATGCGGCAACCTTTGTCAATCTACTCTTGAATGCCTCGCGTCAGCGAGATGTTCCTATCTATATCGTACTAACAATGCGCTCTAGCTTTATCGGAAGCTGTACAGAGTTTAGAGGGTTGCCTGAGGCAATCAACGATGGGCAGTTTTTAATTCCTCGAATGAAAACAGAGGAGTTTCGTAAAGTTATTATTTCTCCAGTTAAAGCAGCTGGAGCTAGTATAGAACCCGAACTGGTCACACGAATGATCAGTAATATGGGAGATGATTTCGACGATTTACCTATTCTACAGCATTGTATGATGCGCATTTGGGATAATTGGGTGGAAACGGATGTCGACCCCAATGTGCCCATTGGCATCAAGCATTATGAAAATGTTGGAGGTATCAAAAAGGCACTTTCTATTCATGCCGAAGAAGCTTTTAATGGCTTGAAAAATAGAGAGAAAGAAATTATCGCAGAGCGGATGTTTCGAGCCCTTTCGGAGAAAGGATCGGATGGCGAGGCCGAAAAGCGTTCGGTTACGGTTCGGGAGCTTATGTATATCACTGGTGCACCACTGACTTCTGTGGTAGAGGTGATTGATACTTTTAGTCGTCCTGGTCGTCTGTTTCTTTCCGCACCAGAAAAGTCAGAAATTGAAGAAGATACTACTATTAATATAGCTCATGAAAGTTTAATTACCAAGTGGGAGCGTCTTGACGCTTGGGCTACAGAAGAAGCGGCTTCTGCTGATATGTATATACGCATGTCGGCTGCTGCGCAGCTTTATCTTAATGGTCAAGGTGGGCTTTGGGCAGATCCCGAATTAACCCTAGGCCTAAAATGGTATGACCCCGAGCGTTATGACTTGGATAATCCTGATCGCCTAGCACCCAACAAGGCTTGGTCAGAGCGCTATAATGAGATGTTTAATGATACGATCGACTTTCTAAAGAAAAGTGAAGATGCTCAAAATAAGGTAGTATTAGACAAGAAAGAGGATGCAGATCGCAAAAAACGTGGTCGGATGCTTATTATGTATCTGAGTTTAGGTTTTGGGGTAATTTGTTTGATTCTATTACTATTGGCTGGTGTGGCATTGGATCAATCTAGAAGATCTACCATTTTGGCCCGTACCAAAGAGAAAGAAGCTCGATTGGCTGCTTATCAGGCAGAAATGGCCAAGCAAACGGCTGCTGAAAATGAGTTTAAGGCCAAAACTAGTGCTATGCGTGCTGAAGAGCAACGTCTACTCTCTGAATTAGCTACTCAAAAAGCTATTTATGCCAACAACAAAGCGCAAGACGCTATGTTAGATGCTCGCAATTCAGAGAAAAAAGCAATTCTAGCGTTTAAAGATGCAGAAGCTAAACGTAAAGAAGCCAAAGAAGCCGAACGAAAAGCTAAGGAGGCTGAGCAAGAAGCTATCAAAAGTGCTGCTGCCGAAAAAAGAGCAAGAGAAAAGGC
>CAZOLU010000130.1:0-2149 GCA_964580485.1 uncultured Saprospiraceae bacterium
GATTCTCCTTTTAGAATAGAATAATGTGCTTGAGCTAAAACATTTGCATACTTTCCATAAATTTGCCATTTTTTCTGCTAAGAAAGAAAAGAAGTTCCTTTTTTTTGTAAAATTATAGATGAGGGAGGCAATCTTATAGACCTAGTTGTGAATATCCTGTAGTATAGAACTGGAAAATCCGATCGATTTTAGCCTTTCTACAAAGAAGAAGCAAGAGTTATTAGGGAATTTTCAAAAGAAAGTATTAAATTTGAAACTAAAATCTATCGGAAGCAAACAAGACCGTATTTTAATTTGTTATTATGCAGGCGGTGTGCCCAAAATTTTGTATATTATTACAAAGACATACCCTAAATGCTCAGATTTTTATATTAAAATGCTGGTTGACAGGGAGGTAGATTTTTCTTAAACCAAAACAAATGTTAATCTTATCAATACTATCCAAAAGTAAAATATTATGACTAAAAAACTATTTACGCAACAACAGGCTCTAATTTGGCTACTGACGTTGGCTTTTGCTTACCAACCCGATTTATATGCCCAAGAACATCCGGCACACTTAGGATGTGGGACTTCGGTAGAAAGCCAATTGATGAGCAAAGAACGTATGTTAGAGAATCGACGTGACCGTGTAGCTTTACTACAAGAGTATGAGACTTTTAAAATGTCGAGAAATAGCTCTGACAGTATCGCCTATGTGCCTGTGTTTATGCATATTGCAGGGGAATCAGATGGGTCTGGCTATGAAAGTATTGAGCAGGTTTTGGCTTCTATGTGTAAATTTAATGAGGACTATCTGGATCAGAATATCCAGTTTTACCTCTCTGGATGGCAATTTCTTCCTAACCCTATCATTTATAATCATGGCAACTCTTCAGGTAATCCCAATGCACTATATGCTATGTCTTTATATAAAGTACCCAATGCAGTAAACATGTATATTGGGCGTAGTGTAACGGGAAATGATGAGTTTTTGGCTTATTATACTAACTTCCTCGATATTATCTATTCCTTCAAGTCTGGGGTAGGTCCTGGCGACCCTACCTTGACGCATGAGTTGGGCCACTACTTTACGCTGGCTCATACCTTTTTTGGATGGGAAGGTACCAACTTTGCCACAGAATCAATTAACGGAAAAGCTCCTGAAATTGTAGGTGGAGTTGAAGTGGAAAAAGTAATCCGTGGACAGGCTGGTGAAAACTGCCAAATTGCTGCAGATGGCTTCTGTGATACGCCTCCAGATTTTTCTTCAGATCGTACGCCTTGTCCTCAAAATAATACTTGGCGCGATCCTGACTCTATTTTGATTGATCCAGATGAGTCTAATTTTATGAGTTATTTCAATGATAATTGTATTTCTACATTTACCAATAACCAAAAAGATGCGATCTTATTGGATTTTGTATCTCGTGGTTATCACCTACTACCAACGCCTTCTCCTTTACTGGTATCTGGTACACCTTCTTTGGTATGGCCTGAAAATGGCTCATTGGCTGGAAATCCTAGTGCTACTGAATTGCGTTGGAATCCTGCGGATAGCTCAAGTTTATACCTAGTACGGGTAAATAAAGTGATTGCAGGTGTTCCTGTTCCTTCTGAGCCTTACTTGGTGGAAGGTACTTCTCTTTGGGTGAGTCTTGATCCTAATTCTGAATATCGTTGGTCAGTACAAGCTATGACCAAATACGATCTTTGTGGTAATGTAGTTTCTCCTACGGCCACCTTCAACACTGCTGACTGGGCGGTAGGCGTTACAGATTTCAGTCTTCCTCTAGCAGATACTAAGGTATTCCCTAATCCTATAGATGCCAATGGCGAGTTGGTTGTAGAAATCAATGCTTCTGCAAATATGGAAGCTACTGTTCGTATCTACAATCAGTTGGGGCAGATGGTGATGCCTGCTCAAGTATTGCCTTTACATATCGGCAAAAACCGGGAGCTTTTCCAAATGACCAATCTCCCAGCAGGTATGTATGTTGTTGAAATTCAAACTGCACAAGAAAGAATTACACACAAACTAATGGTGCAGGAATAGGAGAATGACGCCTTTTTCTTGCAAAAACATCCATTGATAAGCTTGTCAATGGATGTTTTTTTTATTAGCTTAACATAGCATTAGTTGACAAGCCCTAAGGAGTACCCTAAATAT
>CAZOLU010000130.1:2159-9603 GCA_964580485.1 uncultured Saprospiraceae bacterium
GAGGACTTAGCACCGTAGAGTTGGAGTTGGAGAACAAGTTGGAAACCCTATTCAACTCAACACTGGATGCACTTCGAGGTGCTTGGGATCTCACTAATTCTGCTAATGTCCTACTTAGTTTAATTTTCTACAAACGTATTTTAGCCTTAGTAGAGGATGGGGTGATTGATTTCTTAGAAATAGAGGAGAATGACTACGAAGTCTTACACCAATTCAATAAACATCTGGTCGATAATCGAAGTCAAGCCTTTAAAGATTTACGCTATGCTTTGATCAACATCGCACGCCAAAACCCTATGTTGGAGAATATCTTTGCGCCTTTGGTGGTCGCCTTAGAACATGAAGGGGATTTACAGCATTTGGTACGAGTGTTTTGGATGTTGGAAGAGTTGGACTTCTCTACCCAACAGTTTCCAGTGCGCAGCTTTGGGGCTTTTTTCAACTCTAGCCTCAATCGAGCTGCTGCTAGAGCAGGTAAATCAAGAGGCTATTGGACGGCCCCTCGCTTTATCAACCGACTCTTGGCCGCCTTGGTCAACCCTCAGGCCGGCGAAACTGTTTTCGACCCCGCCGCAGGACACGGAAGCACCCTTCTAGAGCTGTATCAATTATGCCCAGATCTTCACTTCATTGCCAAAGAGAAGAACCTCAACCCCTGGGCTCTTTGCAAGATGAACTTTCTCATGAATGGCATTTATGAGGCTGAAATTCTACAAGAGCAAGCCTTACTTTCCAGCGATATGCAGGCGCAGCAGGCCGATGTTGCCGTAGGATCTTTTCCTTTTGGAATGAAAGTCAACACCCGGCTGATCAAAAACCGCCCCTATATTGCCATCCCCTTTGAGGTGGGCAATCGTCAAGAGTTGGGCTGCAATAGCATTTTTGTGCAGTTGATGTTGTACAAACTTAAAGACCAAGGGCGTATGGCTATTGTGTTGCCAATTACCACGCTGTTTAAAGATCGGGAAGATCGTAAAATGCGAGAATACCTTTTGCGGCGAGACTGGATAGAAGCGGTTATTACGCTGCCTCACCGGATGCTTTTTTCTACGGGCGCACCGATCTGTATCATGGTACTTCATAAAGATAAAGCCGCAGAACGCAAAGGAAAGGTCTTGTTTGTCAATGCTTCTAATTTAGAGGTGCAGCATCATTCTCGAATGCATCGAAGACTGAGCGAGCATCACATCCAGTGTATTGTAGGAGCTTATCAAGCTTTTGGCCGAGACTGTGAGGACTTTCTTCAGGAGTCGATAGCGGTAGTGGATGTAGAGCGAATTATGCTCAATGGCTTTAATCTCAATGCTAAACGTTATGCAGCACCATTTATTAGAGAGTTAGAACGACTAGCACTACAGCAGAATCTAGTAAGTTTGAGAGAGGTATTCCTCGAAGCTGCTCCAGCAGTTTGGGTAGGGCAGGAGGATCAAAGTTTTGCAGACTTGCCTTTTGTGCGAAAAGAAGATATTGCCTTGAGTTTTGGAGATTATCCCCTAGGACTCGACAAACTGCAAGCTTTTAGAGGGCAACCCGAAGCGGAAGGTCGTCTGCTAAAGCATGATGCCTTATTGGTCAATCGAGTGGGCAATCGACTAAGAATTAGCTTTTTTGAATATAATGGACAGCCTATTTTGTTGAGCAAAACAATTATGGCCTTTGAGATCGACACCAGCAAAATTCAGATAGAATACCTGATCTTACAGTTGCATACGGATTTGTTTTATCAGCAGCTCCAAACCTTTAAAAGCGATCATGAAGAGGAGATGGTGAATGAAAAAGAGTTTGGCCAGATTCAAATTTTACTGCCTTCTGCCAAAGAACAGACCCAACTCATTCGGGAAACCAAAATTCAACTGATTAAGGAGGAGGAGCATAAGGTAGAAAACCTACGGCATCGGCTTAATTTAGGAAAGCAAGAGGCACAAAGTCGCCAATCTAGGATCATTTCTTCACTACATCATGAACTGGGCAATCGCTTACCAGCTGTCTTAACAGAGTTTAAAAACCTCAAAGATTATTTGGAGGAAAAATCAGAAAGTCAAGAACCTATTAGCTTTGCTGAACCTATTTTCCCTATCTTTGAAGGAGAAGATCCTTCTACGCTGACACATGAGCAACTAGGAAAGGTACTTCATCGCATTGAATCCTTGTTGGTTCACGCCATTTCTACGGTGGATGCTGCTGGTAATATCATCAATGCAGATAAGCAAAAAATGCAATTGGATTACATTCTGATTCGTGATTTTTTGGAAGAACTATCGGATTTATATGCCGCAGATACAAGCTTTATGATGCAGATCGAAATTGAGGAGGATGATCAAGGGCAAGAACTTCCTATTGGTACTTATCTCGATAAGGTACAAATGACCACAGCACTAAGCAATTTGATAGAAAATGCTAAACGACATGGTTTTGTTGAACAGAAGAAATATCTGATTCGTTTTAAAGTGGGACTTTCTCAAGACAAAGAAGAGTTGATTATTGAATATAAGAATGATGGTAAAGCTTTTCCTGCTTCTTTTACTTTCGAAGATTTTGTGAGTTATGGGAATTACGCAGGCGACACAGGGCATTCGGGTATAGGGGGCTACCTAATTAACCAAATTATTGAAAATCACGAAGGTAGTTTGAGCTATCGAGAGGAGGTAGATCCCAGAGATCCCTACAAAGTACAGTTCGAAATTGTATTACCTCACTTGACCAAAGATGCTATCTAAGTGATTAGAAATAGACCATACAAAGTATCAAAAACTCATGGTAAAACATAAACAAAAACCCATACAGGTATTGATGATTGATGACGACCTTGCCTTTGCTTCTTCCTTGGCTAGTCGTGCAAGAAAATATCGGGTTCTAGTTACCTATAAGACCAACTTAGAAGAAGGGTTTAAGGAATTAAAAGAAAACCAAAAGTATCAGGCAGTCATTTTAGATGGCAAAGCGCCTATGTCAAAAGATCAGGCAAGAGGCACAGAAGCAGAAAATTTTGTGCATGAGGCGATTATGAAACTCAAAGAGATGGAGCTTGTCGAAAAGCGCATCATCCCTTTTTGTGTCCATACGGCTTGGTATGTGCAATTAGAGCCCAGCCTCCGTCATCGAGCCAAGGTTTTTGATAAAAAGAAAACGGCTATCGACGATGAGCAGATGAAGGAAATGTTTGAATATTTGCACAATGAGGTTGCCCAACTGGAGGAAACGAAAATCATTGCCCAATATCCCGAAATTTTTGATTTTGCAGATCAATATTTAGATGAAGAAGATCATGCTTTTTTGGTCAATATTCTTAGTGCTAAAATGATTCCCAAGCGAGAAGTGATGCTAGAGCGTCTTGCTTTTGTCCGCCGGCTAGAAGAATCGGTACTCAATGTTTTTTGTCGGGAAGCTCTAAAGGTAGATCCACTGCTATATGGGATGGATGGCCAAAGCCGAACCAAAGATTTGATTGAGCTTATAAAAGTTCGTAAATTAGCATCTATGCATGTCTCCTTTATGACCTATATTATCTATGCCACATTAAGCACCATTGTTCAGCACAAAGCTCCAGAGTCTAGTGAGTATTATAATTATCCAGTAACCCCTTATACCGTACATACCTTTATCAATGGGTTGTTAGACATCATTCTTTGGGTGAAGGACAGTATTGATAATGGTTTGAGAGCGGGGAGTATTATGCATGATTTTGTGCCACCTGGCAGCTAAACTGAAAAGATATCTTGAGCGCAGGTCTAAATTTCTATCTACTTGTTAAATTCAACTACTATGCCCACACCTATTGCAGCTTCAGAACTCATTCTCAACGACGATGGAAGTATTTATCATCTCCATCTGCACCCAGAACAAATCGCAGATACCATCATCACCGTAGGTGATCCAGATCGGGTAGAGGCAGTGTCTAAGCATTTTGATCGAATTGAACACCGAGTACAAAAAAGAGAGTTTATAACCCATACGGGCTATATTGGGACCACACGCCTAACGGTGATTTCAACTGGCATCGGAACGGATAATATCGATATTGTTTTCAATGAGTTGGATGCTTTGGCAAATATTGATTTCCAAACCCGATTGCCCAAGACCCAACACCAAGCATTAAAGTTTGTACGAGTGGGCACTTCTGGGAGCATGCAAGCAGATATTCCCGTAGATAGCTTTGTCATTTCAGCCTATGGGATTGGCTTAGATGGTTTACTGGGCTATTATCAACGAGACTTGACTGAAGAAGAGGCTCAGCTAAAATCGGAGTTGCAAGCTCATCTCGACCAACATCATCTGCAATTGCCCGTAGGGCTCGAAGTTGCTGCGGCTGGGCCGCAGCTCCAGCAAGCCTTTGCACACAAAAATTGGCAGCAAGGGCTCACGCTCACCGCTACTGGCTTTTATGCCCCACAAAATCGAAATTTGCGAGCCAAGCCTGCCTATCCTCAGCTTTTTGAAGTCTTAGAGCAGTTTCACTATCAAGCACTTGCAGTGACCAACCTCGAAATGGAAACTGCCGCTATTTATGGCATGGCCAATATGCTAGGGCATGAAGCACTTTCGCTCAATGCCATTCTCGCCAATCGCCGAGCGGGCAGCTTTAGCCAAAAGCCTAAAGCAATTGTACAGCAACTTATTCAAGAAACCCTGGAAATTCTAACTTAGAACCAAAGACTTTTACCCCTCCTTGTTATGAGTTGGCATCGCATCCCATTTATTCGCTTACTCTTACCATTTATAGTAGGACTGCTGTTGGCCTACTACCTCCCCGTTGCTTTGGCTAGTTGGCTATGCCTAGTTGTGCTCTTGCTGCTCATACCTATTTTGTGGATCTGGTCTACTAGAAGGCAAATTACCCCAACTTCGGTTAGGCTATGGGCGGTTTTGCTATCGCTAGGGTTTCTAGCCTTGGGTTATAGTCGATGTTTTTGGGAAGATGCTCGGCATTGGTCTAATCATCTCAGTCATCATGTTGAAATAGCAGATACCAATACCTATCTTGCTCGAATTAGCAGTCCAGTACAAATCAAGCAATCAAGTATAAGTACCACTATCCAACTTTTACAACAAAAAGACAGTTTAGGAAACTGGCAACCTGTTGCCGCCAAGCTCCTCACCACCTTTGAGTTAGATAGTCTGTCTGCACAACTCAGTTATGGGCAAGGACTACTCTTTCGAGCTAAGATAACGGATATAAAAGGTGCTGCAAATCCTCATGCCTTTGATGCAGAGCGATTTTATCGGCACAAAAATATACATCAGCGTATTTATCTCAAATCAGGGTATTGGCAGCAGATGCCAGAGTTGAATGCAGGAAACCCATTAACTAAACTACTGCTAAATTGGCGCAACTACTTACTTGGGGTGTTGGAACAGCAACTTGCAGCCTATCCCAACGAGTATGCCGTAGCTTCTGCCTTGATTCTGGGGGCAAGAACTGCTCTTTCCTCAGACCTTCGAAATGCCTATGCTGATACAGGAGCTACCCATGTTTTGGCAGTATCTGGTCTGCATGTGGGCTTGGTAGTCGTTTTCTTGAGTTTTATCATCAATTTTGGGCGAAAAAAGAAGGCTAAAGCTTGGTATGAGGCATTATTTCTACTGTTGGGAATCTGGCTTTTTGCAATGCTTACAGGGGCTTCACCATCGGTAGTGCGTGCTAGTACTATGTTTTCTTTTTTAACTGTAGGGAATGCCCTTGGGCGGCGCAGTTCTATTTACAACACCCTAGCAGCTTCTGCATTTTTTATCCTCTGCTTTCAGCCTTTAGCTCTTTGGGATCTGGGTTTTCAACTCTCTTACTTGGCCGTGATTGGAATTGTTTACTTACAGCCTAAGATTTACAAATGGTTTTATGTTCCGAATAAAATTGGTGATTATATTTGGAATCTAACTTCTGTTTCTTTAGCCGCTCAATTAGCTACCTTACCCCTTAGTCTGCTCTATTTTCATCAATTCCCAGTTTATTTTTGGCTTTCTGGTTTGGTGGTCATTCCTTTGGCTACTATTATTTTAATGTTGGGTATTGCCACACTGCTGTTAAGTTGGGTGCCTTTAGTTTCATCCTTATTCGGGCAGCTGTTGTATTACTTTATTTTTATGATGAATGCAGCCATTTTTAGTATCCAACAACTTCCTTTTGCCACTTGGGAAGGCTTCTGGCTGGAGAATTGGGAAGCTTGGCTTTGGTATTTACTTCTGATTAGTTTTATCATGGGTCTACAATACAAAAAACCTAGATGGAATTTATTGGGAATAGGACTTTTACTCATTTTACAAATGAATGCATTTTGGAAAGACTGGCAGGTTCAGCAGCAGTCCAAAATCTTTGTGTATAGTGTGTATCGAGGAACCACCATTGATTTTATACAAGGGCAAAAGGTCCTCACCTTAGCTGATAGTGCACATATATCTCCTAAGCAGTTGCATTGGATTAACCAAAATAACCTTTGGGCGCATCAAGTTCGAGAACAAGAGCTTGTCCCGTTGCATCAGGATAGCTTTGAAAATGATTTTTTGTGGTTGAATCCCTTGGGTGTTGGGCAGTTTGGATCAGTACGCTTTGCTATTTTGCCAAGGTCATTGACGAGCCGGCCGCTTGCGGCCAACGAACCCCTAAAAGTCAATTGGTTACTACTGCAAGGCAATCCTTACCTCAAAGACCTAAACGACCTAGAAGCTTTGGTCGATTACAACTATCTGGCCTTTGATGCTTCTAATAGTCCTTGGCGACTAGCCGCTTGGCGGCAACAATGTGAAGCAGAGGGAATTCCTTATATCGATTGTTCTCAACAAGGTCGGCAACTTCCTGTTTCCTTATTGGAATAAATGGTTTTAACGAAGTATAGCAATTTTATGAATCTATTGAAAAAGGCCGAAGCCGCTCTAATCCGCAGCAATCAAGACCGAAAACATGCTTTTCGACTCTGTCAGTTGGCTACTTACAATGGGGAATACCCCGAATTGCGAACCGTAGTGAAACGTAGGATGCTGAATGACTGGCAATTTTTGATTTACACCGATCGGCGTAGCCCTAAAGCCATGGAGATCGAGGCACACCCCTCCGTGAGTTTACATTTTTACGACAGCAGAAAACAACTACAAGTGCGCATTAGGGGGCAAGCTGAACTACAAATAGAGGGAACATTGTTTGAACAAGAGCTCCAGCTTGTCCAGCAAATGCCTTCTGTTCAGGATTACACTAGCTTGTTGCCTCCTTCTTCTCCTTTAGAAATGCCCTTGCAGCATGGTAGCTTTTTACATTTTGGGTTAATTCTGATAAAAACAGCGGAGCTTGATGTTTTAGAGCTCAGTCGGGAGGGACATCAACGAGCATTATATCGAAGGGGAATCAAAGGCTGGGAGGAGCAGCTTTTGGTTCCCTAAGAACAGCGTTCAGAAAGTTTTTTGATGTAGCTTTTATGGAGTAGCCCTGAAGGCGAGCTGGCATGATGCAATGCATCAT
>CAZOLU010000131.1:0-9583 GCA_964580485.1 uncultured Saprospiraceae bacterium
AACCGTACATATTTTCGAAGCCTGTGCCAAAGGAGTCCTTGGGACCTTTGGCATAGGATTCAGCAAAATTGATTGAATTTCAATTGGTGTAAGGTTTTATAAAATTTACGGCACTCCAATTTTTTTGTAAAGCTCTTGAATCGAAGGTTTTTCTATGAATCTCGCAAAAAAGGCTTCCTTCGCACGCACAGCAACGCTCTTGATGAGCAAGAGCGTTGCTCGCGCAGACCTGCGCACTTGTGCGCCTAGCCAGAACGTTGATTCAAACAACGTTCTGGCTCAACCCCACTCTATTTATCAAACAGCAACTCTGAGCCAAGTCGCAGATTGTTGAATAATCCAACCCTAGTTTCTGAACTAATATCAATGGCATTTGTTATATTTGTACTAGATTTAGATTAAATATAAACTATGAGGCTGTTTGAACAACTGAAAGAAAAGAAAACACTCAATATATATTTTAATGCTATCAATGGATCGGCGATTGAAAGTCCGACCACTGCGTTTTTGCAATGGGTTGAGAAAGATAAGGAAGGTCAAATTCGCCTAGATAGTAATTTTGTTGGTCTTGATGGAGTTGGAGAGCCTCACTCCCTAATGACCAAAAATTGGTTGAATCAACAAAAAGATATTAAAGAAGTCTGGTATGGTACCTGAAGTGCTAAGAATGCTACCGCCATGCAAGTTTTTCTTAAAGCGATAGAAAATCACATTAAAAAGATCTATTAAATTATACTATAATGGAAACTAAAGAAACCACAAAGCGCCCACCGGTAATGCTATATACGGAGCAAACTCCAAATCCGGAAACCTTGAAGTTTGTCACCAATCAAATGCTTTATCCTAAGAAGACCGCTGACTTTAAAGAGGGAGAAGAGGATTTGGCTAAAGAATGGTCGCCTCTAGCTGCTGCCTTGTTTGAGCGTCCTGAAGTGAAAGCGGTGTATATCTGTAATAACTTTGTAACCGTGACCAAAGAATTTAATTTCGACTGGGCCGATATTATGCTAGAGCTCAAAAACTTTATCAAAGGCTTTATTCAAGAAGGGAATATAATCATCAAAGAAGGCTTTGAAGAAGTACAAGCTGCCAAGAAAGCAGAAGAAATTGGCGATTATGACGGGGAAGATGCCGAAATCGTACAGAAGATTAAAGAAATTTTGGAAACCTACGTCAAACCCGCAGTAGAAATGGATGGGGGTAATATTGAATTTAGAGCTTATGATAAAGGGGTCGTGAGTGTGGTTATGCAGGGATCTTGTAGCGGTTGTCCTTCTTCTACGGTTACCCTCAAGTCAGGAATTGAAGGAATGCTAAAGCGGATGGTGCCTCAGGTTAAAGAGGTGAATGCCTTGATGGGATAAATTAAACAAATGTTATAAAACTCTATTGGAGAACATTTGAGTAAAAAAGGTTGTTTTGATCTAACGTAGGCTTCTCTGCTTATAAAATAGGTCGAAACAACCTTTTTTATTATTTTTGTATGCCTGACTCTATCTCAGGTAATCTAACATGATGTGTTGTTGAGTGTTACTAAATCGACCCATCATCATATTATCAAATCAACTTGTATGCAATATAGACAGATGCCATCCCTTCCCGAAGTGGTAAAAAACTTACTCATCATCAACGTCTTGATGTTTTTAGCCACAATGGTTTTTCCTCAAATGACGGAGTATCTAGCGATGTTTCCGGTCATGAGTGAAGGTTTTCAGCCCTACCAAATCGTAACCCACATGTTCATGCATGGTGGTTTAACCCACCTGCTCTTCAATATGTTTGCACTTTGGATGTTTGGACGGGATGTAGAATATGCAATGGGAGCTAAAAAGTTTTTAATTTTCTACTTTATTTCTGGTTTGGGCGCTGCATTTTTACATCAGTTTGCGGGCTATATAGAGTTGCAATATGCTTTGGCCCAAGTTGGTGAAGCGCAAATTACAGAGGTATACAACAATGGGCTAGAGGTTATGCTAGGTGGTCGAGCCTACAGGGATGGAGATACACAATACCTCAATGCAGTGCTCAACACTCCTGCAGTAGGGGCTTCTGGAGCAATATATGGTATTTTAGCGGCTTTTGGCCTGCTCTATCCTAACCGAATGATCATCCTACTGATTCCGCCTATTCCGATGAAGGCCAAGTATTTTGTACTCATTATGGGAGGACTAGCCTTGTATATGGGATTGACTGGAACACAAGGAGGCGTAGCACATTTTGCACATTTAGGAGGAGCCATCTTTGGTTATCTACTGATTTTGTATTGGAGAAGAACAGGGGAAACCTTCTAATCTTTGCTGCAAAAAGCTAAAATTTCTTGCGTTTTATTTCAAATTTTTATAAAATAAGAAACAAATCTCAATTTTAGCTCTTTATTAATGTAGTACACACTTGATTTTGAGTATCTTTAAAGACTAGACCAACAACACTTGTAGATTATAACAGCATAAAGACATGAATTCTATTATTCAAGATATAAAATACCAATATGCAAAAGGAGATACTGTATTTCGCTTAATTGCAGCGAATGTGGCTATTTATATTTTATTTAGCTTAATAGGAGTATTTGCTTATTTGTTTACAGGCTCAACCTCAGGTTTTGAAGCTTTTGTAGAGCAGTGGTTGTACTTGCCCTCAGAACCTATGAAGTTGATTACCCGCCCTTGGACCTTGCTCACCTATATGTTTTTGCATGCAGGGTTCTTTCATATTTTATTCAATATGTTGATGCTTTGGTGGTTTGGGCGTGTACTCGCAGATTTGATTCCCGATCGAAAGATATTTTCGATTTACCTTTTAGGTGGAATCGCTGGAGCCTTGATTTTTGTGATTACTTTTAATATTTTTCCTGGGTTTTTGGAGTATGTGAAGAAAGTGAGTGCAAGTTCCAATGTGGTATTGGTCGGGGCCTCTGGTAGTGTAATGGCCGTGATTTTGGCGGCGGCTACCCTCAACCCCAAGGGGCAAATGCGCTTTTTCCTTATAGGTAATGTCGAGCTACAATACTTAGCACTTTTTATGGTGCTGATCGATATTTTACAAATCCCCTACACCAACCCTGGCGGGCATGTAGCCCACCTCGGAGGCGCCCTCATGGGCTGGTTTTTTATCTTCCAAATGCGCCGAGGGCGCGACCTCGCTATGCCCATCGAAAATGCCATCAACTGGATACAAGGCAGAAAATCCAATAAAACGCGCAAAAAACGAGAGCCTCGCATGGCCTATAAAAAGGCTCACCAAGCTAGCGACAACAGCGCAGGCATGGGACCTGCAGCAAGTAGCTACGGCTTTAGCCGTAGCTTCACACAGCAGTATCGAAATATGACAAAGCAAGAATGTGTGGATGCGATCCTCGATAAAATCCGTAAATCGGGCTACGATAGCTTGAGCGAAGATGAAAAATCTTTTTTGGATAAGAGTTCTAAGGATTAGAAAAATAAGACTTATCCAACAGCTTTTAGACTATAAAACCCAAAGACTAGAATATACATCTTGTCTTTGGTTTTTTTGTTTATTGTAGTTTTTGACTTTTTAGAAGTCTTTCCCTGGGGATGCTCCAAAGGAGTCCTTGGGACCTTTGGCATAGGCTTCGCTCGATCAATAGTATGCTAAAGCCTAAAGGCTACAGCTTGCAAGGAATCACTACCTTCAAATCAACTACTGTATTTTAATTTTCTCCTCTTGGTCAAGGCCTTCCAAAACCTGAATATTGATCCCATCCGATAAGCCTACTTTCAACATTCGCTTTTCAAATTTTCCCTTACCCAGCTCGATTTCTACATAAGGTTTTTGCTGCTCATCAAATTTCAGATCTCTTTCCTGAATCGCCAAAACCTGCTTTTTCTCCGCTAAAATAATATCCGCATTGGCACTATACCCTGCACGCAAAAAGACCTCCTCTTGAGGTTTAATAGCAGCACGAATTTCAAATTTCACCGCACCTGCTTCTGTTAGCCCTTTGGGAGCAATATATTCCAAAACTGCATCAAAAGCCAAATTATCTAAAGCTCCAATCGTCAACTTCAAAGGCATCCCCTCTTTCAACTTTCCTACATCCGATTCATCTACCTTGCCTTCAAAAATGAGTTGATTCATGTCGGCAAGCTCGGCAATAGTAGTTCCCTCATTAAAATTATTCCGCTCAATCACCGACATGCCCACCTCAATCGGTACATCCAGCACCATCCCATCTACAGTCGCCTTTACAATATTCGAAACCTGCCCAGATTTGCTAGCCACCCCTTCCTGCATCAATTGCAGGTTATCCATTGCAGCATTCAACTCCTGTCTGCGAATATCGACATTCAAAGCCAAAGCTTTCAGATTATTGCTTGCATTAATTGTAGTATTCTCCAAAGCATTTTTAGCCAACTCCAACTCCAATTTAAAACGCTCATACTCTTGCTGAGCAATCACCCCATCATCCAAAAGCTCTTTTTGTCGTTTTTCCTGAATCACTGCATTATCATAATTCGCCTGCGCCTGCTCTACATCCACTCCTTCCTTATTCATTTTCTGCTGTCGCTCATATTCCCGTACGGCATCTTGATAACGCAATTGGGCTAGATCCACATTCGATTTAGCTTGGTTTAAGGTTGTTGGACTAGGCACCAGCTTGATTCTTGCAATAGGATCTCCTTTTTTTACCAACTCCCCAGCCTCAACAAACAACTCGTCAATAATTCCAGAAATTTGAGGCTTAATCAAGATCTCATTTCTAGGTTTTACCGAACCTGTTGCCACCGTTTTTTGAATGATATCCATCAGCTCCGCAGTTGTCGTTTCATAACTTTCATTCATCCCTTTATTCTGATTATAAAAATATTGGAACATCCAGATAGAGAAGATTACAAACAAGGTCAGACCAACGCCTAAGAGTATTTTTCGCATGAGTGTGATTAGATTGTTAGACTAAGAGGTGCTAGACTCTGAGACTAGATATTGAATTTTATTTGGGGCAGTCTCTCAACCAAAAGGCGAGAGCCTCGGCTATGTTTTGGGGTTCGTGCCAAAGGCATCCCTTTGGGGCAAGTCTGTTCAGCCAGTTCATTTTATTCCCTGTCTTCCGCTCTCGTCTAAGGACGAGAGCGTCACCCCGACACAGCGCCGCGCCAATTAGCCTGCTAATCTAACCAACTTCCTTTGTGATCTGAAAAAAAATGCCAGATTTATAGAAATTTTTCAGCAGCTTTGTTGAGATCAAGATCTACCCAAAGAATGGAACTTGTGCCACCCCAATAGCAGGGGGCTTCCCAATAGGATAGCTTAGAGATAGAATATGTGCTTAGTTTTATTCCCTTTGTTCAAGTTAATTTGTTCGCTTCCGATAATTCCAGATCGCCAAAGCATTGAAAAAGACCGCAAAACCAAAAGTTGCTAAAAAGTCAGGCTCTAAATTCGCAAAACCACTCCCCTTGATATAAACTGCTCGAATCACCTTAATAAAATAAGTCGGAGGCTTAAAAGCCGCCATCCACTGCGCCCATTCTGGCATACTTTCTACAGGCGTATACAATCCACCCATCAAGATAAACACTATGAGAATAAAAAAGGCAAAAAGCGTCGCCTGCTGCTGATTGTCCGAAACCGTACTCAGCAATAAGCCAATCCCCAAAACAGCCAACAAATAAAGCCCAAAATAACTGTAAATCACCAAAAGCGAGCCTTCCGGCCAAATCTCATAAAATAAATACGCCACCACAATCGCAATGCTGATGCTCACTAATCCAATCACCCAAAATGGGATCAACTTACCCAAAATAAACTCATACTTCTTAATCGGACTCACATTCAGCTGCTCCATCGTCCCAAGTTCTTTCTCTGCCACAATATTCAAAGCTGCTAAAAAACTTCCTACCATCGTAATCAAAATGGCTAAAATTCCAGGAACCATAAATAGATAATAATTGATATGTGGGTTATACCAAAGGGCGAAAGTCGTTTCTATTGGCATTTGTGCTTTTTCCGATTGTCCAGCCGTCTGCTCTGCCAACAACTCTTGCTGAAAGCCCATCACCATCTGCTGTGCATAAGCCGTTCCCAGCCCGCCTTCACCCCATCAACTGCATCGGCTGCGATATGTAATTCCGCCAGCTGTTCCCGATACAAATCTCGCTCAAAATTAGCAGGAATCGTCAATATCAGATCCGCCTGACCATCCTCCACATAGTTCAAGGCTTTTTGGTAGCTCTCTCCATAATCTTGTAGTTGAAAGTAGTCCGAAGCCTGTACTTTCTCCACCAAACGCCGGCTATAAGAAGAATGATCGTTATCCACCACCACTAAATTTATTTCCTTGACCTCATAATCTGCGGCCAAAGGGATCAAAATCAGCTGTAAAATTGGCATCACCAGAATCATTCGTAGAATAGCGGTATTCCAGAAGATTTGCCGAAACTCTTTTTGTAATAGAAATTTTATGTTGCGCATGGGAGAGATGATTATATTGTGAGATGAATAGACTTCAGACTGATAGACGCTAGATTTTGAGACTAGATGTATATTTTGTTTTGGGGCAGCCGACCGCTAGCGGTCGGCTCCGCTATGGTCATTGGCTTTGGCTACATCCCTTTTTCGGGATGTAGCTGAGCTGCTGCACAGCTCACCATTCCCAGCGCGGCGCCCTACTCGAGTCGTACCTTAAACTTACGTATCGATACCCCTAAGAAAAATAAAGTCATCCCCGGCAGAATTTCTAATCCATCTAATGCCGCCAAGTGGTTTTGCTTCGCCATTTCTGCCTTTTGCTTTAGTTCCATCAACTTTGCATCGAAGCGAAGAAGATCGCTTTTTATCGCCACACCATTTTTGATAGCCGCGGTTAAGCGACTACGTTTGGCTTCGAGCTCTTTGCGAGTGGTAGCGATTTGAGCAGCTTGCTGCTCTGCCAGTAAGGCACCAAAATAGAGTTGTTGTACTTGATGACGGACTTTCCAGCGATCTAATTCCAACTGTTGTAAATCTCGTTCATGTTCGCTTTGGTGGAGCTGCTTTTGCTGTTTGTTGATTCCTCCATCCCAAATCGTTTGCTGTAAATCTAAACTAATGCGATACTGATCATTAGGAGGGGCTTCAATTTCAAAACCTGGAATAGGCACATCAAGATCAATAGAGGTTACATCTGATTGCCAACTAGCTTGTCCATTCAGGTTGAGCTGAGGTAAGTAATTACGGTTATGAGCCTTCTTTTGCAACTCCAAAATGCTTTTGAGTTGGGCAGCCTGTTTTTTAGTAGGGTGCTGATAAAGGGGGCTTCATAGCAATCTCTAAGACTAATTGCCTCTTGTGCCCAGAGAGAAGATAACCTACTGCTAAGCAGTAGAACAATTAGTCCAATTAAATAAAATTGTTTCATAACTACATGATTTAACTGTTTGGTTAATTTATGGTCAAAAAAAAGTTCTTTTTTAGTGCTGTTGCTTACGAAGTTGACATTAACCATTTGGTTAATTGAGCTGTAAAAAAATATTTATTTCTATTCCAATTTTAAAAGTAGGTCTACTTGCATTTTTGCTTCTTCTATTCTCATTTCCATTAGTTCCTTAAAATCATCATCACTCAGATCCATCATTTTTGCAAAAAGAGGCTTTCCTAAAAAAGGGAATACACAGATGCCTAGAATGGTCATAAAAAGTTGGCCTGGAGGCATCATTCTGCATTTTCCAGCTCCAGCATCTTCCATATAACTCATCATCATTTTTTTGGGTAGGTGATGAGGAAGTTGATGGACAAAATCTGGATTTTTACTGATGGTATTTAGAATGAAATTTGGTAAATAAGGATTCTTGATCAGAAACCGAATATACTGTTCTACAAATACAGCTATTTTTTCCCGAAAAGATTGTTTGGTTTGAACTAAACCTTCTACAGAAGGAAAAAAGCCTTTAAATTTTTGCTCGAATATCTTTTCAAATAATTTAGTCTTGGAGCGAAAATAATAGTGCAACATCGCCTTGTTAATTTCGGCTAAGTCTGCAATTTCCTGCATTCGGGCACCATCATAGCCTTTTTTCATAAAGACTTTTTCTGCTGCGGCTAATATTTTGGCTTCTGTTGGGTTCATTTAACTTTTTGATTTAACCATTTGGTTGATGTTTGCGAAGGAAGGATCTTTTTGTTAGAAATCCAAATAAATTCCAGAAAAATTGCAAATGTAATAGAATATGAGTTAGTTAAGCTTGTTGGAGTTCTAGCACTGTAATCTCTGGTAAAATACCTACTCTTCCAGCAAAACCCAAAAAGCCAAATCCTCTATTGACATAAAGTTGTTGTTCTGCCTTTTCATAAATTCCTGCCCATTCGGGATAGCGGTATTTGATGGGACTCCACTTGAATCCTGGAATTTCGATACCTGCTTGCATCCCATGTGTATGCCCACTGAGGGTGAGCTGAATTTTTTTAGGAAAATCGAGGATATGGGCAGTCCAATGGCTAGGGTCATGCGACATTAGAACCGTAAATTCATTTTCTTCACTTCCTTCAAAGGTTTTTTCCAAATCCGCTTCTTTGGGGAAGGGGCCTTTGCCCCAGTTTTCAACCCCTGCCAAACGAATATACTCTTCATTGCGATCCAGTAATAAACTTTCATTTTTGAGTAGTCGAAAGCCCATACTACGGTGATGCTCTTCCAGTTTTTGCATATTGGCAATGGCTTCTGGATTATTTTTACGATCTCTAAAATAGCCATAATCGTGGTTTCCCAAAACTGCAAATTTCCCATAAGGTGCTTGCAGTTTTTCAAAAAGAGGAATAAATGGTTTGATTTCATCTGCATCATGATTGACCAAATCGCCAGTAAAGAGAATCAGGTCAGCTTTTTGTGCCTGAATCATTTCAACTCCTCTAGCCACAGCCTCTAGACTATCAAAACTTCCAGAATGCACATCAGAGATCTGTAGAATTTTAAAACCCTCAAAAGCTTTGGGAAGATCCGGAGATTTTATAATCTGATGATGGATGGTATAGGCATATTTCCCCCTTGTAATACCGTAAAGAAAAGAGAAGAAGGGAAGTGCTGCTACCCCTAATCCAATTTGAGCAATAAATTTTCGTCTTCCTTCAAAAACTGCCGCATCCTTGGCCTTATTCGTTGCCGCCATAATCGACTCTGTTCCATAGCGTAATATTCGGTAGAGGTCTTCTATGCCTAAAAAGATGGCGAAAACCAGTTTGGTAATCATTAATGTGACAAAAAGTCCTCCCATAAAATTACCCAAACCTTTCATAAAGCTGAGTTGCTCATGCACTAGTGCCCGACCAAAAAACATCCAGAGTATGGGAAGGAGTACCAAGATCCAATACCCCCACTTGAAAATGCGAGGAGGGCTTTTGAAAAGGGTCTTTAGCCCTGTAAATACATAATATTCTAAAGCAAAATATAAGCTCACAAAAATGAGCATTCCAAGTATTCTTCCAATCATAACCTGAGCTAGTTTTGAGCTAAACAATGAATAAGGAGCTAAGGTTTTACCTAGCTTGGGTTTTAGCGCTCTATTTTGCTAAGTACACTGTCCAGAAAGTAATTTTATACATCTTTTTTGGAGAGCGCTGAAAGTGCGACATCCAAGCTGCGAGGCGGTAAAGC
>CAZOLU010000132.1:0-9579 GCA_964580485.1 uncultured Saprospiraceae bacterium
CAATGCTTTGACTAAAAACAATATTATTGGAACGAATAAAATCACCCGTTAAGACGGTTACACGAATAAAATTGGCTTGGTCTTGAAAAACGGCCTGTTCAAATTCATTCTGTTGTTGAATGCCGTCCTCATTTCGATCTACCCAAATATGCGTACCTTGTCCAAGATCCACCTCCAAGTAATTGTAAGCTACTCGTTGTTGCTGCCCTGCCCCCAGCTCATAAACCGTATTCAAACGAATAAAGCCTTTGCTCAATTTTAGGTTATACTCCACTCGGCCTAGATAGGTTTCCTTGGGGTCAAGTTCGGTTCGAGTACTGTCATTGATGAGTAGATTGCGGTAATTGAGGTTCCAAATGAGTTGAGAAGATCGTCCAGGTTGCCAATCTCCAGC
Organism: uncultured Saprospiraceae bacterium; assembly: GCA_964580485.1. Classification (GTDB taxonomy): domain Bacteria; phylum Bacteroidota; class Bacteroidia; order Chitinophagales; family Saprospiraceae; genus Saprospira. The sequence continues at coordinate 395 of CAZOLU010000132.1, forward strand.
AAAATTGATTTCATCGGCAGTCGTGAGCGTTTGAAAGCGATTTGCCACAGGAACATAATCAAAACGTCTTAAAACAGAGCCCTTCAGGGCTAAATCGCCATCCGTAGGCAATTCAAAATAAGCTCTAAACACATTATAATACAAACTAGAGTTAAGCAAGGTATCTGCCCCAAAAGCCCGTCGTTGATTTTGCTCCATTTCCCAATAACCGCCCAAACGCAAATTGCGCAGCGCCTTAATCGTATAGCTTAAATCCATTTTAGGACGCAGAAACTGACTATTTTCGGTGTTAGACTCCGCCAATAAATAAGAGCTTTGGCTATACAGGCGAAAGCCTTTCCAACGCAAATCTGTAAACAAACTTTGTTTCAAGCCCTGATAAAGCGAATCTTTGAGCAAGCCAGCCAGCTGATAGCGAACTTGGCCCCATTGATTGCTTTGGAGGGCAGCCCCCGTACGAAATAGATGCTCTGCGGTTTTTTGAGTAAAATCGGTATTCCAATCTCGCTGAAACTCTCTTGGGCGATAAGGCTCAACGACCTCAAAGCCTGCTTGTAGATACTCATAATGAGCATCCAATACTAACTGTGTGCTCCGCCGCTGTATGGAGGAGTCGATTACTATAGAATCGGATCTTAGGAGGAAGCGTTGTTCATAACTTACTCGGCCAGCAATCCCTTGATTGTCGTCATTTCCTACACTGGTAAAGGTATTTTGATCCTTGTTGCTCAAGGCAAAATCGGCTTTTAGCTGTCCATTTTCTCCTATTTGGTAATCATAGCCAAGATTGAGCATTTGCAATTTTTTGGGCGTGGCGAGCAGCTCTAGCGGCTCATGTGTTCCTCTTGGACTGCCCGTTAGGGGATCGGGAGCCACCCACTGATAGATGGTTCCATTGATGGCATCATTCACCCGCTGATAGTTCCCCCCTCCTTGTATTGCAGAAAAACGTACGGTATATACTGCAGAATCAGGGTTAGTAGAATAAACCAAGACCGAGTCGTAGGATATTCCATTAACTAAGGTATCTATGAGTTTGTAGCGCACCAAGCCTACCAAGCCTTCATCTTCTTCAGGAATCGAAGCTCCCCAAACATAAGCTTGTTCGATTTCATCTCCAATATTCCTTAGTACTGCTCTTGCAGAATCCGATAGATTAGCTTGTGCAGGTTGATTTTTAGCATCTTGCTCTGAATACCAACTAAACCGAATCCTCGACTGTTCTTTTTCATAGGTATTGTTGAAGGTGTAGATGGTTCTTAGGTAATTCAAATTGGTATAACTAAACTCTACTAAAATGCGCTTGTCTTTGGTAATGAGTTGTTTGTTGGTAAAGGTAATTTCTCCCAAATTATAATCAATAATATAATCCTGATCCGCCCCCCGTTGCATGAGCACCCCATCAATAAACACACGCTCAGTTCCTGCCAAAATGATGAGAAAAATTTCCCCTTCTGCCCCAGTCAAACGATAGGGGCCTTGATTGCCTTCTTCCCCCAAAAAGGAGTTGCGGGTAAATGTTCCTCTTGAGATTGCAAAACTCATATCTGACTGAATTTCAGCACCATTTTTCAATTTAAAGCCTGTTCCGAGCTGTGCCCCCTGCAATCGTCGATAGTAATTTAAAAAGTAACTTTCTTGCGTTTTTTTCAAATCATAATCCCCTGCCAGAAGATAGCTTTTGTTGACCTGAAATTTGAGATAAATGCGATCAAAATCCTGCAATTGTTGGGTATTGCCTTCGGGTTGTAAAGGAATATTATTATCCGACAAAGCCCCTGTAATTTCCACATCTCCTACTTTTCCATTAACCTGTAAATTGAAACTAGAATTTAAGACCAAATCCTGTCGATTACCTACGGAAATTCCTCTTGCAAAACTTCCCGTATATTCCAAACCTTTAAAATCTGCCAACTCCGTACTTTGCCCATAAGGATTATAGGTGTAGCCCTGCCCAATCACAATATCCTTTCCCAAGTTTACCTCTTTAGAAATCAAACTCAGATCCTTTCGAAATTGAGGTTGCTCAAAAGCATAAGGCAATACTTTGTAACGGAGGGTTAGACTATCTTGAGGAGGAATACATTCTTTTTTCCAATATAAAAACCTTCCCTTTTGTACCCAACAGCTATCAGAAATCAGCATTCCATTACTGCGAATTTCTAAACTATTGTTCTGAATACTCAAACTATCAATTTGTATAGAATCTCCTTCCCATTTTAAAAGCTTAGAACGTTCGTAATGATCCACAGCTAGCCACTGCTGCAAAGGATGCTGTTGAGCAGAAAGATTAAAAAATAATAAAGTAAATAAAAGGACTAGGAGTTTTCTCATGATTCAACGTCAGCCTAAAATAGCATAAACTACCTACAAAACGGAGAAGAGTGGATTTTCGTTTGTAAACAAGCCTATTGATAGCGATCAAATCGTCTTTGTTCTCGCTTCATCAGGCTAAGGAACTTATACGGTGTTGCTAGCTGAATATTGATGAGTTCTTGAGTACAAGGATGCACAAAACGGAGTCCACAGGCGGCTAAAAACAAGCCTTTGTGTAGCAAGGTTTTTCCTTCAGGGCCATAAAGTTTATCCCCCAAAATGGGATAGCCTGCCTTGCTGAGCTGAATGCGCAATTGATGCTTGCGCCCTGTTTTGGGGTAAAGCTCAAGCAGACTGAGTTGCCCCGACTGCAAAGAGGAGATGGTTTCGATGCGCTGGTATTGAGTCTGTGCAGCCTTAGCATCTATGGGTAAGTCGAACAGGCCCGCCTCAGGCGGGCAACCCATCACAATCGCTTGATAGCGTTTTTGAATTTGGCCTTGTGCAAAGGCTTCGCCTAAAGCGATGCGAGAACTAGTTGTTTTGGCGATCAGCAACAAGCCTTGTGTAGGCAGATCTAAGCGATGCGTGGGCCTTGGCTGTGCCAGGGCATCTACTTTGCTAGAAGGCTTTAGGTTGTAGGGTAAGGCCATCTCTAGAGTTCGTTTTTGATGACCACTCACGGGAATGCCTGCAGGTTTGTAAACGATGGCTAAGTCCTCATCTTCAAAATGCACCGCTACGTCCATTTCTAATGTGGGAAGTAGTACTTCTTCTTCCAACAAGGTAATGAGATCCCCCACTTTGAGGTAGCGCCCTCCTTCTACTTGGACTCCATTGAGTAGTAAACGACCTTTTTTAAGGGCTTTTTTGACGCTTTTGCGGCTAGGGAGTTGCTCGAAGATCCCTATGGCATAGTCGTTAAAACGTATCTGCGCTTCGACAGCCCCTACTCTATGTTCGGCAATAATATTCAAAATATATGCGATCTAGTATTTTTCTTAGGAAGCTATAGTTTGTACTTAGTTATTCTGAAGTCTTAGTGCTATCTTTTTGCTCAAACATTAAACGACTATTCCATACTGCATAAAGGCTATCTCCCCTAAAGAGTGCTTGTCCATCCCAACTTAGGGGTTGGTCAATAGATAACTCTAATTGATCTAAGATCTTAGCTTTGGAATTAACACTCAGCAGTCGATAAGGACTAGCCCTAAGTAAATAAGCATCATCCTTCTCCGCCAACACCTCTAATTCCTTAAAAATATCAATGCCGTCTTTGTTTATTTTTAGAAAAAGAGTCTGGGTATTGGGATGCTCTAAACGGTTAATAATTTGATAGGTTCTCTGCTCTGCCCTCACAATATATTCTGCAAGATGAGAGGTCTTTTTATAGTCGTCTACGGTATATTGTTTGATTTTCAATACATAATCCCCCTTAATCGGATTGGGTTTGAGTTGGAAAGTATCTGCTTCGGCACTGCTTAATTCCGAAATATCCAAAATTTTCCAATCGGTCATAGGACTAGGTTCATCTAAATAAAATGAGTGATTGGGATATTTTAGTAAAGATTTAAGTGCCTTGTGATCTCTGGTTTTCAACTTATCAAAATAGACTTTCATAAGCTCTTCAGGGGTTAGAATCCTGGGCGTTGAAGCTTTATCTACCTGATTTTGATCTAAACTTGTTGATCCCTGATCGATACGCTGCATTGGTGGAGGAGCATCGCAGGCAAACAAAAGTAAAAAGGGTAGACAAACATAACTAAAGAAGCTCTTCATCTATTCAAAGCGTTTTTTAAGCTCATCTAGCTCTACGGTGATAAAAGTTTTGCGACCATTGGGCGCTTGAAAGGGCAACTCACAAGCAAAAAGCTGATTGATGAGCTCTTGCATTTCTAACTGGGTAAGGCTGTTTCCGGCCTTCAGCGCAGCTTGCTTGGCCATTGCCCGAGCTAGATTTTCACTTAAATCCAGTTTAAGGTTTAAGCCCAATTGGTATTGTTCTAGGAGTTCTTCTAACATAGCCTGCACATCCAACTCCTTTAGCTCAGGAGGCAAACCATGAATCACAAAACTCGTGTTTCCAAACTCTTTAATGTCAATCCCCATTGCATTGAGTTCAGGTAAAAATCCTTTGAGCAACTCACTATCTGCAGCAGAAAGCTCTACGGACTGAGGAAAGAGTTGGTGTTGTGTCAGAGGTTCTCGTGCTTCTATGGCAGTTAGATAGCGTTCAAATAAAATACGTTGGTGCGCTGCAGCTTGATCAATCAATAAAAAACCTGATTTGATTGGACTTACAATATAGGTATTATGCAACTGATAAAGCTGTTTTGGACTTAGATCTTCTATGTTGTTGGTGGTTTTATTTTCCACAAAAAGCCCTTCATTAGAAATACTGCTTTCAAAGCGTTTATCCTCGTCGTCTTCTTCAGTATCATCCAAAAGTCCTTTATACAACATTTCCCAATGCTTCTGATTAGAATGCTCTCTACTACTCTGTTCTTTTTTCTGCCAAGCTCCACCACTACCAGAAGAAATAGGCTTAGAGGTATTTCCTCCAATTTTAGAATCAAAGTACTGTGTTTTACCAAGCAGTTTTTCTTCTTTCTCTTGCTGTTCTCTTTCGATTTGTTCTGTAATACTGGTTTCCAGATCAAAATCAAGTGTAGGAGTAATGCTATTTTGGGCCAAGGCATGGCGGGTAGTTACCTTCAGGTAATTGTACACCAAGCGTTCATCTTCAAACTTAATTTCCTGCTTGGTAGGATGCACATTCACATCAATCTTGGCAGGGTCTAGCTCTAGAAACACAACAAAAAGAGGATACATTTTCTGGGGTAAGAGATCTTCGTAGGCTTGAAAAATAGCATGTTGAAGATAGTTGCTTTTTATAAAGCGTTTATTGACAAAGAAAAACTGATCCCCCCGTTTCTTCTTAGCAAATTCAGGTTTTCCAATGTAGCCATATATTTTGATGATGTCCGTTTCCTCCTCTATGGGGATTAAAGACTGATTACTTTTAGTTCCCAAGACGCCAACAATACGCTGACGGAGATTACCTGCAGGTAGGTGATAGAGTTTAGAACCGTTGTGATGCAGTGAAAAGTGAATATCCGGATGCGCCAAGACGATTTGTTGAAACTCGTTGGTAATATGCCGCATCTCGATGGTATCGGATTTGAGAAAATTGCGGCGAGCAGGGACATTAAAAAAGAGGTTTTTAACAGCGATGGAGGTGCCTGCAGTAGCTTGACAAGGCTCCTGCAGCATCAACTCAGAGCCCTCTATTACAATACGCACTCCAAGTTCCTGCTTGCGTTGTTTGCTACGCATTTCGACCTGAGCCACAGCAGCAATCGAGGCTAAAGCCTCTCCTCTAAAGCCCATGGTTCGGATCGAAAAAAGATCATCAGAAGATCGGATTTTAGAGGTAGCATGGCGTTCAAAGCAAAGACGAGCATCCGTTTCACTCATCCCAATGCCATCGTCAATAACTTGAATCAGTGTTTTTCCAGCATCTTTGACAATCAAACGAATATTTCGCCCCCCGGCATCGATAGCATTTTCAAGCAACTCTTTCACCACAGAAGCAGGGCGTTGCACAACCTCTCCAGCAGCAATTTGATTAGCAATATTATCAGGAAGTAAGCGAATGATATCGGCCATAAAAATTAGCAGCGTTTATACAGTGATTTAGGTATTGGGAAACCAAAAATTCATTAAACCTGGTAGCCATTGGTTGAGCGCTACATAAGCAGCTCCTATTAAAACCATAAGAATAATGAGCATTCGAAACGTAGAACCATTCCACAGCCCTTTGTGTTGCCGGCGACTCAGTTCTCGGGCGCGGCGCAGCTCATCACGGATACGCATTTTGGTAGCTTCGCCTCCTTTTTGCCCCTTGAGACGTTGCTCTGCAGCTTGGATGCGTTGTTGTAGCTCCTCCTTATCTTTATTGTAAAAGCGTGGTTGATAGTGGAAGCCCCGAGGTTGATGTTTTTTTATTTTAAAAAATCCTAACATATTTTTGTTGCTTTTATGACCCCCTAAAGGGGATTCATTTGGTACACAAAAATGGACATTATGGTAATGAAGATTAACAATACGACCACTACGATGTAAATGTATATATCACTGATTTGGAATCCAGGATTTTCTCCCTCCTCATTTTCGGCAATAATTGCTTTGATCCCATCTAGGCGCTCCTCTTTTGTAGGTAATCTGGCTGTTTTTTCTTTCTTAATGGATATTTTTTCAGAGTCTGTAGAAGTAGAGGATCCTTCCTTTTGAAAATTAGTTTTGGGATGTTCTCTGAGCGTTTCCTTTATTTCTGTATCCTCTTTGGAGGCTTCATAAAGGTTCGTTTCAGTTTGGGGATGTTCTTGCATTTCCTCCTCTCGTAAATCTCCATCACCATATAATAATTGTACCTTCCGATCATCAAAAGACTTATTTTTGATAATGATCTTTTTTTTGATTTGCTGGTTGATGAAGGTGTTTCTGGCAATAAGCCCAATGATAATCTTCTCCTTGTTATAAATCATGGGTAGGCGGATCGTCTTTGTTCCTGAAGTAGTGACCTTCCCTAAATAATCGATCTCCACCTCATTGGCATGAACCGTTGTCCACCTTAATGTAATAGGGTCTCCCTCTCGAATGCTTTTTTTTGTCGATTCAAAAACTGTAATCATGGGAGGATTTGTGTCGATACTTTTGAGATGTTCTCTAGCCATTCGGGGCTCAAGCTGTGCATTGTAGTTGGCTCTTTTCAAGGGGTTAGAAAGCACCTCATAGGCTTCCTGTACCTCCTTAAAACGATCTTCAAAAAAAGTATCGCCCTGATTTTTATCAGGATGGAACTTGATGGACAGCTTTTTATAGGCCAATTTAATCTCGGCCTCCGTAGCCTCTCTACCTACTCCCAATATATAATAATAATCCTTCATTGTTTTTGTATCTGAATACATAAAATAGCTACTTCCTACACAGCAGCTACTATATCAAGTTCTAATACAAATATACAATATTAGATGTGGAAAATCTCCTTTGTGGTGTATTAAATCTTAGGAGATGTAGTTAAATTAGGAGTTCGACCAAATGCTTTTCGGGCAAGAAAAATGATCCGATAGCTCAGAACAGCAACTGCAGGAATGCCCATAAAATGCGCCTCCCAAGAGGCTTGAAGATCCCCTTGCAATAGGAAAGATATCGCATGCCCAATGCCGCAGCCAGAGCAGCGTTCAAAACCTATAAATTTGAAAAGACAGAGGCTAAAATGCCCCTCATTTTCATAAGGATTGGTAAAGAGCCCTAATAGCACTAGAGCCGTTGTCCAAAATAAAAGTTCTGAATGCTGCCACAGCCAGCGAAGTAATGTTTTCAATTTAGCCAAGATTCAAGTTTGTAATCTTTATTTTGAGTTCTTCTACCACCTCTGGGTTGAGTAAGGTAGAAACATCTCCTAAATTATTCATATCATTGGCGGCTAATTTACGCAAAATTCGGCGCATAATCTTACCCGAACGGGTTTTGGGTAAGCCACTAACCACCAAGATGTGGTCGGGTTTGGCAATAGGGCCAATTTCCTCTTTCACCACAGCACGTACTTCTTTTTCGAAGGCCTTTGGGTCGGCCACAGGATGGTTACAAATTACATAAGCAAAAATTCCCTGTCCTTTGATGTCATGAGGATAGCCTACCACGGCAGATTCTACCACATTGCTATGCTCATTGATGGCATTTTCTACCTCTGCGGTTCCCATTCTATGACCAGACACATTGATAACATCGTCGACCCGACCAATAATCCGGTAGCGGCCCTCTGCATCTCTTTTTGCAGCATCTCCAGTAAAGTACATATTCTTGAAGGCAGAAAAATACACCTGCTGACAGCGTTTGTGATCGCCATAAGTGGTTCGAATCATCGAAGGCCAAGGGAAGCGAATACAGAGCAGCCCCTCTTTTTCATTTTCTTCAATCAGCTCCCCTTCAGCAGTCAACAAACAAGGTTGAACGCCTGGCAGTGGATAAGTAGCATGGCAGGGAGCTAACGGAGTGTGTTCCCCCAATGGAGAGATCAAAATTCCTCCAGTTTCAGTTTGCCACCAAGTATCTACAATAGGACAGCGTTTTTGACCGATTTTATCATTATACCAATGCCAAGCTTCTTCGTTGATCGGTTCACCAACCGAACCCAATACTTTAAGATGTGATAGATCATAATTTTGAGGCCACTCATCTCCCAAGGCCATCAAAGCACGAATAGCGGTAGGTGCAGTATAAAACTGATTGACCTTATGCTTTTCGCACACATGCCAAAACCGCCCTGCATCAGGATAGGTGGGTACTCCTTCAAACATAATGGTTGTAGCACCAGCCAATAAGGGACCATAGATGATATACGTATGCCCTGTAATCCACCCAACATCTGCCGTACACCAGTAAATGTCCCCATCCTGATATTGAAATACATTACGGAAGGAGTATTCTGCATAGACCATATAGCCTCCACAACTATGCACCACTCCTTTAGGCTTACCAGTAGAGCCTGAGGTGTAGAGGATAAAAAGCATATCTTCACTGTCCATAGTTTCGGCAGGACAAGTATCTGACTGCCCTTCCAGCAGATCATGCCACCAAAAATCTCGCCCCTCTTGCATATCTACAGTAGTTTGGGTACGCTGGTAAACGATGACCGATTCAATACTCTTACAGTTTTGCTTTAGAGCTTCGTCTACTACCGCTTTAACCTCAATACTTTTCTTTCCTCTAAAATTACCATCAGAGCAAATCACCATTTTGGCTTTGGCATCTTTAATACGATCGGCTAGTGCAGTAGCGGAAAATCCTGCAAAAACAACAGAATG
>CAZOLU010000133.1:0-3261 GCA_964580485.1 uncultured Saprospiraceae bacterium
GCTCCTCCTGATTTGGAGATAATCATAAAAGGAGTATGGTGTTGAATACAGTAATCAATAGCTCTTGCAATCTTCTCTCCCATTACAGCTCCCATAGAACCGCCAATAAAAGCAAAGTCCATAGCAGCAATTACTAAATCTCGCTTATTGACTTTTCCTTTGGCTACGGACATAGCATCCACCAAGCCTGTTTTGGCTCTAGCTTTTTCCAAACGCTCTGCATAGGGCTTTAGATCTACAAAATTGAGGTGATCCACTGCGGCAATATCGGGAAACAGCTCCTTATATTTGGCATCATCAAATAGAATGTCGAAATAATTGAAGGAACCAATACGCTCATGATGGTTGCAACTTGGGCAAACATACAAATTAGCTTGTAAGTCTTTGACTGTACAGCGATTTTGGCATTTGGGGCATTGATGAAACACCCCCTCTGGAGCTTCTTTTTTTTCTTTTGTAGATGTGGTAATCCCTTTGCTACCTCTTTTATACCAACTCATAAACTACTATTTTTTAATGGTGTTCGAACTGTGTTTTTTTATTCGATATTGGGATAAATGGTGCTTTTCTTTTCTAAAGCAAATATAAGCAAATCTCAGAGTTCTACTAATTTTATTCGAGTAGAGCCTTTTAATTTATGTTCGTAGTACTGCATAAAGGTCGTATTCTGTAGCATCCACTACCTCAACCTCTGCAAAATCGCCAAGTCTAATATAGGTTTTTTCATCTGCCTTGACCAAGACCTCATTATCCACCTCTGGTGAGTCAAATTCGGTGCGCCCTACAAAGTAGCCTCCTTCTACTCGGTCAAAAAGCACACGGTAGACTCTGCCAATCTTCTCTTGATTGAGTTCAAAAGAAATTTGTTGTTGAACTTCCATCAAGCGGCTAGCTCGCTCGGCTTTCAGCTCATCGGGCACATCATCTTCTAGTTGATGAGCAGAAGTGTTTTCTTCATGAGAATATTGAAAGACACCCACCCGTTCAAAACGCTGCGCCTGTACAAAATCCAGCAACTCTTCAAATTCCTCTTCGGTTTCTCCGGGGAACCCTACCAAAAAGGTAGTACGCAGGGCAATACCTGGCACTCGCTTACGAGCCTCCTCTATTAGCAGTTCGGTATCTTCCTTAGTAATTTGGCGGCGCATACGTTTCAACACATTTGAGTTGATGTGCTGTAAGGGCATATCTAGGTAGCTGCAAACCTTAGGTAGCTCCCGAATAGCGTCCAAAACTTCTAAAGGAAATTTGGAAGGATAGGCATAATGCAAACGAATCCACTCCAGCCCCTCTACCTCATTCAGCGCATGCAGCAAATCTGCTAATTTTCGTTCTTTGTAAATATCCAGACCATAATAGGTAAGCTCTTGAGCGATGAGCATCAATTCCTTAACCCCGTTTTTAACTAGGCCCTTAGCCTCCTCAACCACCGCTTCAATGGGTTTGGAGATATGCTTGCCTCTCATGAGTGGAATAGCACAAAAAGCACAGGTTCGGTTGCAGCCTTCCGAAATTTTAAGGTAGGCATAATGCTGTGGGGTGAGCAACATGCGCTCCCCAATCAACTCATGCTTATAGTCTGCTTCTAATTTTTCAAGCAAGGCTGGCAACTCCAATGTACCAAAATAGGCATCCACCTCTGGGATTTCCTGCTGTAGTTCGTCTTTGTAGCGTTCAGACAAACAACCCGTTACGTATAATTTATCAATATTCCCCTCTGCTCGTTCTTCCGCATAAGCTAAAATCATATTGATAGATTCTTCTTTGGCTCGATCAATAAACCCACAAGTGTTGATCACAATAATATTAGCATCCTCATCATTACTATCATGCACCACCTCAAAATCATTCACTCGAAGTTGATGCATCAATACTTCTGAATCTACCATATTTTTAGAACAGCCCAAGGTGATTACATTTACCTTATCTGCTCGTAGTTTTTTTGTTTTCATAGTTTGTACAAATTAAATAGAACCCAAAGATAGGATATTATTCAGAGTATCTCTACATTTTCAAGCACTCTTATTGCCATTTCCATTGAAAAAGGATAGATTGCAGTTTAAACCAAAGACCATTAACATATGCGACCTTTTCTCTATCATATTCTACTCTTTCACCTGATCTTTATAGCTCTTCTTAGTTGTAATTCTGAAAAAAAAACCAACCCACACCTTCATGATGACAATTTAAAGGATGAAGCCCCCCTATCTGGTTACCAATTTAGTTTATCTCCCAGCTTAGATAGTGCTGTTTATATCCAAAAAAGCATTTCAAAACAAGTAGAACCCGTAGCCCCTAAGACAGAACAATCCACACAAATCAGTATTAGCTACCCTTTTTTACAATCTTTCAAAAGATCATTGGTCAAGGATACGATTAACGCTATTATTCAGGAACTTTTATTACTGAATACTGCCGATGAGATTGCCTATAATTCTCTAGAAGAACGCTTAGAGTCTTTTATCAGAGAATATGAAATGGCTAAAAAAGAGATGGAAAAAGAACTGGTACTGCCCTCTAGTTGGACTTGCGAGGTACGTATTGATGTAGTATTGAATACCAGTCGTATTCTGGCACTGCGTTTTTATGAGATGAACTACACTGGCGGGGTGCACCCCAATAGTTTTACCCGCTATTTTAATTTTGACATGGAAACAGGAGAGATGATTGCATTAGAAGATATTTTGGTTAATGACTACCGAAAGCCCCTATTGAGCATCGCCGAAAAATGCTTTAAGCAAACCATGGATATCGCATCTGAAACGCCAATTGCTGCTACCGCTTACGAATTTCCTGGTGGTAAGTTTTTACTCCCCCGCAATTTCGCTATCACAAACACAGGGCTACGCTTTTGCTTCAACCCCTACGATATTGGCCCCTATTCTATGGGAACTATTGAGTTTGAAGTACCTTTTGATGAGATTCTGAACATTCTAAAGCAAGAGGCTTTACAGTGATTTGAGCCAGTGGTAAATTTTGTGCTCTTCTATAATAAAGCTTCCACTAAAACCAAAGCCCCAAAAGCAATACCAAAGCTAGTAAAACCCAAAGCTTGAAGCTCCCCTCCAAAATCTGATACCAAATGGGGTCTCGAAGCACTCGGGAACTAGCTGATGATCTTTTGTGTATGCGAAGCAATACTCCTAAAAAATTGGGAATCCCTACAAAAAGCATAAAAATTAAGGCTCCTAAAGGGTAGAAAGCAAAGCCTAAAGACTGAGGTGGCTCCTGATCCATACCCCAAAGCAAAACACTGCCGCC
>CAZOLU010000133.1:3271-7032 GCA_964580485.1 uncultured Saprospiraceae bacterium
CATGGCAACTAAATAGATGACTGTTTTTACCGCAATTTGAGGGGTTCGTAAATCCTCCTGATTAAAATCTTCGTCTAAAATGTCTTGCATACTGCATTGATGTTAAGAAGTTACAACGCGCTGCATTGCTAGCTGAGCATCGCGAGCAAATCGCTTTTGCAAGCGCCGCACCAGCGGCGCACCTAGCCTAGCCAGCCAATGCCGAGGCAAACTAAAAGCCCGCAGTTCAAAAAACACTTGCCCGTTGTCATCTCTAGATACCATAAACAACTCCTCTCCCTGTTCGGCATGGCTAATGAGCGTGCCATAAGCAAAACCAAAGCGTTGAGCTTCGTCTAAACAATACACAATGCGCGCCCCATTGAGCCAATGTACCCCTGCCCATTGTACCTGTACGAGTACTTCTTGTTCTGGAACTTGAGGCGCATCCTCGGGGTAGGGTCGAGCCCAAGCAGGAAACATTTGCCATTGCGAGAGAGCCGCCTTGGCGGCCTGCCAGCAAGCCTCGCCCTCGCCTAAAAGGCATTGATAGCGATCATGGTGATAGCCTGAGGGGAAAACTTCCGCTTGGCTTGCCCCCAACGCTGTGTAGCTAAACTCAAGCTGGGCTTGTGCTCGATGCAATTGAGCTAGCTTTACAGCAGAAGGGCTATACAAATAAATTGGCATAAGACATAAAGGTTTATGAGCTGAACCTCAAATTTATGCTTTTTGTTTTGCATAGACTTGAAAACTAAGAAAAACTACTACCTTTGCACTATGCAAATTCATCGTTATCCAAGCACTCAAAATAAATCGCTGCAAGCTTATAGCGCAGCCGATCGCTATATCCTGCGCTATTTGCAAGAAGAGCAGCTCCAGCTGGCATCGCCCTTGATTTATCAAGATCGTTTTGGCTATTTGAGTTGCCATTTGGCTCATCTCCACCCTCAAGTGGTATTGAGTTATAAGTCGCAGGAAAAAGCACTACGCAAAAATATTAAAAAGAATAAGTTAAATGAGGAAAATATCACCCTATTAAATCCACTTTCTACACTAGAGCAGAATAGCCAGTGGGTACTTCTCCGCATTCCCAAATCGCTGGATCTGTTGCGTTTGTACTTTCAGCAAATGAGTCCAGCATTAAATGCTAGTAGTAGGGTAATTTGTGGATTCATGACCAAGTATTTTAGTCCTCAGATTTTGGATATTGCTGCTGAGTATTTTGAAGTTGTGGAGCAAAGCCGGGCTTGGAAAAAGTCAAGATTGCTAGTCCTAAGTCAACCCAAGCCTTATCAAGAGCGTTCCATGATTAGGCAGATAGCCTTAGACTCTAATCAGTCTTTACAGCAATATTTTGGAGTCTTTTCAGCACATAAAATTGATTGGGCTACACAGTTTTTGATGGAGCATTTACAATTGCCCGATTCAGAGGAGTTTGATCTCTTGGATTTGGCCTGTGGTAATGGGATCTTGGCCTATGCGGTTCGGAATCAACGCCCTGCATCTAGGACACATTTGCTTGATGATAGTTTTTTGGCCATAGCATCGGCTAAGTTAAACTTGGGTCAACATAAGGTGAACTATTATTATAATGACAATTTAGAAGACTTGGAAGATCAATCCATAGATTATGTCATCTCTAACCCACCTTTTCATTTTGAGTATGAAACTAATATTGAGGTGGCTATTCGGCTTTTTGGGGAAGTCAAAAGGGTGTTGCGAAAAGGGGGAACTTTTCAGTTGGTGGCTAATCAACACCTCAACTACAAAACCCATCTGGTTCAACTATTTTCTAAAGTGCAAATTTGTGCTAGCAATGACAAATTTATAATTTATTCCTGTGAAATTTAAGCTTATGCATATTCCAGAAGATCTGACGGCTCTACTCCAACCCAATGAGGAGATCCTATTCATTCAACAAGCCCGAAGAAAGCCCTATCGACGGCAAATCTACATCAGTTTGGTTTTAGCAATAGCCTGGGCAATAGGGATCAATGCTTACTTTTTCACCTATGGTTCACTTTTTCAAAATGATTTTTTTGCTTCAATCTTAGCTTGGATCTTCATCAACTTTCCACTTTTTACCTTAGGGATTAGAATCTACAGGCTACAAAGCCGTTATCCCAAAAGTTTTTATGCTTACAGCAATCAACGAGTGATTTTTACCACCATGATTGAGGCCATTCGGATTCGGAGTGTAGCATTGGAAGATATTGAGCGTATGGAAAGTCGTCAGCATCGGGTGATTATTTTCCTAAAAAAAGAAGCCAACTCTCCTAAAAAACAGTTGAATGTAGAGGCGGTGGAAGATGCAGCAGCTTTCAAAAATCAGGTAGAGGGGTTAATATAACCTAACTACCTCTGCTTGAGGAATATAATTGGTTACAATAAACTGTAAGAGATTGGTCCAAGCATCTACTCGATCTAAAATCCAGCCATCGGAGCTTACCGTCACTTCGTTTTTCTGGGCGAGGGCATTATCTGGGTTTTGCACCGTATCGGCGGTCCAATTGAGTTGATGTTTATCTGCCAACTTATAAATCAGGCCTTTCATTCGACCACTATTCGATACTGGTTGATCAAAATACCAATGCACTCGCTTCACATCTAAATCTTTAAATACCTTGGCTACCAATTCTAATGCAGGTAAGGTTTCCTCCACTGATTTGTAGGTACCATGCACCCCAGCAATATCTCGATAGCAGCTGTCGACTCCTTCAAAAAGATAGCCTCCAGAAAGTGCAACTTCTAACCCAACAAGCAGATTAAAACCATCAATACTCACCTTTTGACCATTGATCAGAGGCGGCAGAATATGCTTGGCTAAACGTTGCTCCATAGCACTCTGCCCACAGCTCATTCGTACAAGTGCCTGAATTTGGCGTTTCTGGAGCTGATATCGGTTGCCGACTAGTGCTGCTGCCGATTTTTCGGCATAACCACGTTCTAAAAGAAAAGATAAATCCCGTACTGCCTCTCGGAGTAATTCCTGTTGTTTGGGAAGTCCAAATAATTGCTCATCTTGAGAATGTTTACCTCGGTGTCTTTGCTTCTTTGCCTTTTTTGTCATTTAATACTTAATTCCCACTTTTTTAAAAATAAAATGCATCAGCCAAGCTGGCCCAACTAATAAAAACTGTAAATCTTTGATAAAAGAAGGCTTTTTTCCCTCTATATTATGGCCGACAAACTGCCCGATCCAAGCTACAACAAAGATTCCTAAACAAACGAAAATATAAGGGATTGCAGTGGAAACGAGAGCCTCTGCCAAAAAATGGTTGCCCAAAGCCATTCCTCCGCCTACCAAGATGAACCCAACAAACATTGGAATAGAAAGTGTGAGGTAATAGATGAGTGTGAGCCCCACAAAAACCACTGCCCAATTGCTAAAAAGCCCTACCCCGCCAGGGAAAGGAATAGTGTAGAACATTCCCAGAAGGCTAAACATAATCGTTGGAACACAAATCCAGTGTATCAACTTATTGGTAGCATTTTGATGACTTTCCCCATACTCTGCAAGCAATTTATCAATAGCTCGAGTATTTGTTGTTGTAGTATTTGCCATAGTTCTAGTATTTTAATATTTTACTCTTGAATTTTAGTAATTGGATCATCAAATCTAAGATGTAAAAACAGGGCGTTGCCCTCATCTCTTCTTAGTTTAACCACCAAATAGCAACATTCAAAGCAGTAGCAAAACTCACCCAAAGCAAATATGGAATAAGAAGATAAGCGGCCCATGGTACTAATGCCCAAAACTTGAGGATGGTGATCAAAAT
>CAZOLU010000133.1:7042-9555 GCA_964580485.1 uncultured Saprospiraceae bacterium
ATAGTTGCCCAAAGCACTACGATTTCAAGTAGAGCCCAAGCAGGGCTCTGCCAATAAAAGAAGAGATATGACCAAAGCGTATTCAGTGCGAGCTGTACAAAAAACCAAGTCATAGCTACGGGAATTGCCGCCGCAGGCGGCTGTTTCCAGACCCCCCACAAGGCCACAGCCATCATGGTATAGAGCAAAGACCAAACTGGCCCGAAGATCCAGTTGGGTGGATTGAAGCTTGGCTTGTTGAGCTGAGCATACCAACTATTGATTCCCGTAGCGGTGGCCCAGCCCCCTATGGCGGCTGCCGCATAGCAAATCAGTAATGCTACAATCAATTTTAGCACAATAGCTATGGTATTTTGATTTGTGTTAGAGATCGTTTAAACTTGTTTTATTTCTAGTTCTTGGGCACCTGCACCCCAATAATCATTTTTATAGGCCTTAGCTTCTGCTTCTGTATCAAAGACCAAAGCTTTCATGGGTAGATGCGTAAATCCATATTTGGTACGCAGATATTCCTCCTCCGTACCATTCAATCTAAAGATGACATAGCCTGGTTTTTTAAACTTATAAACCATTTCTGAGATCTCTTGCATACGTGCTTCAAGAGGGCTTTGGGGTTCCGAACTTAGAATAGAAGAGATTTCGATTTTCCCTTCTGCTTTTTCTTCTTTATCCACTGCCTCCTTCTTCTGAGAATCAGTAGTTTCGGTTTGGCTATGATTGTTTTTATTTTCCTGTGATTTCTCAAACTGATGTTTGTATAAACCGTCTTCCATCGCCTTTTCAGGGTTGGAATGCATACCTTGCTGATATCCATCAAAATAGAGGGACTCTAGCATTTTAATTAGCTTCCCCGTATCCATTTGCTTGACTTCCTCTAAATTGATAGTTTGTGAGCCTATTTTCAAGGTCTTTTTATCTTCCATATGCTAAATTTTATGGGCTTTGTGGTGGATGGAATACTAAGCTGCTGTTGCGCAGCATTGGAATCTGAATTTGTATATGGTTTTACAAAACAATATAAATAAATTTCTAAAAACTTACGAATCTTGGGCTATTTTTGAGTGGACTCAGGGCTTGACTTTTCAAAAATTACTACCGATTCGATATGAGCCGTATGCGGAAATTGATCTACCAAGCTGATCTTTTTCAACCGATAACCCGCCTCTTTCAATACCAGGCTATCTCGGGCTTGTGTAGACGGATTGCAAGAGACATACACAATAGCGGGTGCATCTAGCTCTATGACGCGCTTTAAGGCCTTGGGCACAATTCCCCCTCTGGGTGGATCCAAGACAATCACCGCAATTTGCCCTCGGTATTCAGGGTATTCAAATAAAAACTTACGTACATCCGCAGCATAGAACGCAATATCTTCAATACCATTTCGAGCAGCATTAGCTTTAGCATCTTCGATAGCCTCAGGCACAATATCTACCCCCACTACTTTTTGAATTTGAGGTTGACTGTGGAGGAGTTGTGCAATAGTTCCCGTTCCACAGAAAAGATCCATAGCGACCATATCTGTTCCTCCTTTGGCTTCCAGACATTCCAGCACATACTCAATGGTTTTTTGATACAAACGTTCTGCACAAGCTGGATTAGTTTGAAAAAAGCTCTGCATACTGATTTCAAAGTCTAAGCCTAGAATCTGCTCTACAATTTTGGATCGACCATAGAGGAGTTCAATAGATAAGGCATCCTGTTTGGCTGCATCTCCAATATCATCGTTGATGGTATGAATAATGCCTGCTAAGCGATTTCCTAATATAGATTGGATCAGTTGAACAAAAGCCTTTTTATCAAATTGCTCAACCTGCGTAGAAGTAGTGACTAAATTTAAAAGCAATTGATCTTCAGCAAAGCTCTTGCGTACCACCAAAAAACGATAGAACCCTTCACTTTTGGCAGGGTTCCAAGCTGGCAAGCCTGTGTTTTCGCAAAATTGACGCACTTTGTAGAGTTGGGACTCAAAAGCTTCATCAAAAAGTCCCGAAGCCTTATTCAGATTTTCCACTGCCCACCACTGACCACGGCGTTTAAACCCTAATGCAAAACCCTGGGTTTCCTCTGCGGTTTCTAGATCAGAAATCAGCGTGGAGAATGAGTATTCCATTTTGTTGCGATAGTGCCAATCCATTGGGGAAGCGATATACTCATCGAAAAGCTCTTCGAGATGAGGCAACTCTGCCAATCGCTTAAACATCTCCAATGTTGAACGTTCTTTGTAAGCTCTTTGGGTAGCGATGGGCCAAGCTGCAAAAGGTGCTCCTGGGATACGCTGCCAAGGGAGATCCTGCTCCTGTTCTGAACGCTCTAAAACTCTTTTGAGTTTGGCTTCGGCATAGCGTTTTTTCTTTTTGATAATCTTGGCTTGAACTTTTTGTCCAGGCAGGGTATTGTTTACAAATACCACAAACTCTCCTCCATTTTCCATAGGCAGCTTGGCAATTCCCTTGCCACCAAAGGCCATGTCTACAATTTCTAAGTTGTCGAGTATCGTTCCTTTTTTCAAG
>CAZOLU010000134.1:0-1462 GCA_964580485.1 uncultured Saprospiraceae bacterium
CGAAGGGCTACACCCATTCGCATTAGGCTGCCGCTCTTTCAGAGCTGAGGGCTGCCTACCAATCTCCCCAGTACCAAATCACCTCATCATCAAATCACCACATCACCAAATCACCTCATCATCAAATCCCCAAATCACCAAATCACCTCATCATCAAATCACCAAATCCCCCCCTCCCATTAAAAAAAACTTAATCATCTACTTTTCAGGCCTATAGCGTTCTTTCAAATAATCCATCAATATATTCACCGTTTCATTGACCCACAATTCAATTTCTTCTACCTGGGGTATGAAACTGTATAATTGTTCGTGAATGAATGTTTTTCTATAAACCTTCTTTTCTTTTTTAGAGGCAAGATCTCGCATCTCTTTTGTACTTCTCATTAACTCATGCTTAAATCTTTCGTTCTCTACTTCTACTTCAAAACAATAATGCTCTTTTTCCAACTTCATATCAATCAAAACAATAGTAGAGCTATAATTTTGAACATACCGATGGTTGTTTAATTCGTAATAAAAAGTCAACCCATTTTTTTCTTCTTGAGAAGAATGCTGTCGAAGCTCATTTATAAGTTCCAGACTATTTGTGTACGTAAACGGTTCATGGCTTAAAGTATCCTGTACAAGATTCCAATCTCCCCTATCAAATAATTTTTCCTTGATTCGAGTCAACTTTCCATCTAAGATTTTTATAAATGGAATAAAGACAGATTCAATAATACGAGCTTGATTTTCTGGAGACCAATAATGCATTTTTTCATACTGTTCTATATTTTTAAACTGCACCGTCAAAACCTCTAACTCCTTTTCCCAATCTTCTGGTTCTTCTACCGGATTACCTTTTGCTCCTTCTATTGCTAATTCCATAGATTTAATAAGATTCCCCCCTATATACTCGACTAAAGGGCTCATATCTTCTGCACTACTATTATTAAGGGCATTATAATAATCATCCTTACTGTTGAGTGGGACTATAGCTGGCATAAAACCAGCCTGCATTAGAATCAGATTACTGAGAATACGAGCCATACGGCCATTTCCATCTCCAAAGGGGTGTATATCTATAAAGCGTTTGTGAAAAATGCAAGCAACCAAAAGTGGATGAGCATCATATTTCTTTTTACTATGTCGATTTAGTTTCTCCTGATATAGTTGATTATTTGTCCAATTTATCAGCCCACTCATCAAATCAGGTACATCTTTGGGATCAGCAAAATAGATTTGCTCACCTGTAGGGGTGTAGAGAAAGTTCCAGTTTTCTTTCCAATACCCTGGATTAACTTCTACATTTTTTTCATTTGAAGCAGGGCTATTTACCAAAATCATTTTGTGGAAATCCCGAATGAGCGTTTCGGTCAGTTTGAATTCTCTATGCACCAAGCCTTCCAGTTTTTTCAAGGCGGCATCATGCCCCTGCATTTCTATATGATCTTTTATGGGTTTACCTTTTGCGGTAAGTCCA
>CAZOLU010000134.1:1472-9538 GCA_964580485.1 uncultured Saprospiraceae bacterium
TAATATAGTAGTTTTCGAGTTTCAGTCATGGTTAAGGTGTTTCCTTCCATGCGATTAGAATTAAAATTCCACTCTAGACGAAGCTTTTGCATAATTCGATTCATCCGATCTTTTGGAATCGGGCGATAATGATCAAGTGCAATTTTGAGTTGGTCGATTTGATCAAAAAGTTCTTGCATAAGTGTTTATTTCTGTATTCCTAAATTTTATCTCCAAATCTCCCCAGTACCAAATCCACACATCACCAAATCACCACATCACCAAATCATCACATCATCAAATCACCTCATCATCAAATCACCAAATCATCAAATCCACACATCATCAAATCACCTCATCATCAAATCACCAAATCATTTATCCCCTCATCACCAAATCATCCACCTTTCTTTTTCTGCGAAGGGCTACACCCATTCGCATTAGGCTGCCGCTCTTTCAGAGCTGAGGGCTGCCTACCAATCTCCCCAGTACCAAATCCACACATCACCAAATCCCCACATCATCAAATCACCTCATCATCAAATCACCAAATCATTTATCCCCTCATCACCAAATCCCCTCATCATCAAATCCCCTCATCATCACATCACCAAATCCCCTCATCATCAAATCACCAAATCCCCTCATCACCAAATCACCTCATCATCAAATCACCAAATCCTCTCATCACCAAATCATCCACCTTTCTTTTTCTGCGAAGGGCTACACCCATTCGCATTAGGCTGCCGCTCTTTCAGAGCTGAGGGCTGCAAATCTTCAAATCAATTCATTTTCAAATTAAACGGGTTTTTCCCGTCAGCAACTCCTGCATCATGCCCTGCTTCAACTGCGCATACTTCTCCTGCTTTGCTTCTAAGCGGGCGATCTCGGCATCCATGTCGGAGAGGACTTGGGCGATGGCGCGCTGTTCGGCGAGGGTTGGGATGGGTATTTGAACTTCCTTAACTTGCTGTGAGTTCACACTGTCAAATGTCGAACCTGTAGAAAACTGTCCCCACGAATTCTCAAAATTGATTAAATAATGATATAAATAATCATTTGGAAATGAAATTGAACATACCCCCCGTCCTATACAACAGTCAAAAACAGCTTTGGCAATTTCTCCTACAGGAGCTCTAACAGACATTATTATTTCTCCCTTTTTGGCTTCTTTTGTTATTTGAGATGTATAATTTCTAATTATTGTCTTTCTATTTCTAACATCTGCATTCCCTTGTACCAAAGGCAATCCAATACCTTCACTATTGTAGTTAGATGAAAGTGGTGATTGTCCCATATTGATATTTGCTATCTCCCCCAACTCCCTCAGCTCCCAATCCTCTGGCACTGCCCCAACCTCCGTCTGCTTATACTTCCCTGTCCCTTCAAAACCTTTCAAACGCTTTTTGCCTGTCAACAACTGCTGCATGGCGCCTTGCTTGACTTGCTTTTTCTTCTCGATCAGGGCGGCTATGCTTTGGATGAGGGCGTCTATTTCGGAGAGGGCGGTGGCGATGGCGCGCTGTTCGGCGAGGGTTGGGGGGAATATAATGATAACATCAGATAAATGCCTCCCATTGGTTAATGCTCTTGTAGTGTAAGAGCTTCTTGAGATTATCTGACTCCTAACATATTGAGGAGTAAAACAATACTGTTTGTACTCTTTTATTATCAATTTATTTTTAGGCCTACCTCTTAGTACAAAACCACTAAAAACACATTCATCAATATCATCCAACAAAACTGCTGAAACTCCAATTTCTTCTTGAGTTTCTGATGTTCGTGTAAAAAATACATCTCCTTTTCTGGCAGAAAAGTTCTTTTTTTCTTGAGTCGATAAAAATACTTTCCCCTGAACTACTTCTTTCTTTATCCCACTATGGTGATACACATCCATGTAGTTGATAATAGGAGTACCATATCCAAAAAATTCACTTGCTTTATTCAGCCCATTCTTAAATTCTAAAAAGTCGCCAACTTTTATCACCTCCCAATCCTCTGGTATCATCCCCACTTCTGTTTGTTTATATCCTGTTTTTCCTGTAATATTCATTTACTATAGTTGTTTAACCATTTTTACGAATTGGGAAAGCGCTGTGCAACCCCTTGGACTGCAACCGAAGGGCAGCAGGCTGAGCGAATAGCGAAGGGTGGAACATAGCGTAGCCTAGAGCTTGCGACTAGGCCCCCCAAATCTTTATGTAGCCAAGCACTTACGTACTTGTCTGTGGTTTTGGAATCCTGCCTTCTGCAGTCTGTTGTCAAATATTGTTATGGTAAAAATGAAAATGTCTTCCCATTGTACATACATTATCAAATCATCAAATTTTCCCCGAAGGGATGCCTTTGGCACAAATCACCAAATCAAAACAAGCCCATTTTTTCAAGGTGAACAGCTACTTTGGCTTCCATGTCCTTTACCGCTGCATCGAGTTCGGTCAAAGTATTTGCGTAACGCTCTGCCAACTCCTTGATACGAGCGGTGAGGCGTTGAGAGATGGCATCTATTTCCGTTTGGATGTTGTTTTGGATAGTGGTCAGCCATTTGTCATGAATGACCAATTCCCGAACCTCTGTTGCTGTGAGTTTTTGAAATTGGGCTAAAGTCAGTTTATCCAGTTCAGTGGTCTTGCTTTTGATGTCTTTTTTGAGTTCGGCTTCGGTATCGAATAAATCCATCATGCTGTTGGCAAGGCTTAGGGTTTCTTCCTCCTCTTCCTCCAAATCCTTGATGAATTTTTTGAGATTGGTTTTGGAGATACTCCCCTTATCGTTGGCGGCGTCTTGGAGTAAACCTTCTTCTCCTGCATGTTCCTCGATCATGGAGCTGATTTCGGAGGCGGTGCTTTCCAGCTGGGCTTCTAATTCGGCTAAGGCTGCTTTTTCTTCGGATAGATATTTGTCGATGACCAGTGCTTTGGGGATAAGGTCGCAAGTCCAGCCTTTATCGACTTCTTTGCCCTTTTTATTTTTCTCCAAAATACGCTTGACCGTAGCTACCCAGCCCTCTTCGATAAGGAGATAAGTATCATCCTTCATGGTTTCATTCCAATAATCCATCAGATGTTGGTAGATGCTGTATTTGTCGACCAATGCCTTGCCTGCATATTCTTCCAATAAGGCTTCTGAAATCTGGTGAATGAATTGCTTGGGAGCGGTCTCCTCATCCACAGCTTCTAAATCCGATAAGACCTGATTTTTCCAGTTTTTAAAGACGGCTGCCATCTGCTCACTATAAGCTTTGAATTCTGCATGATTGTAGATGGTTGCTTTGACTTCGGCAGCCCCTACATTCAGTTGGGCATAGCCTTCTCGAAGGGTAGAAAAGAGTTCTTTTCGGAGGGTTGGGTAAACTTCCCAATAAGCATCGAGTTGGTCAATATCGGTCTTGGGAATACCGCCTTTGAGATGGGCGTTGAGGTCTTGTATGTCCTCTGCTTCCTGTGTGTCGATATATCTTGGGATATTGAGGTTGTATTCGTTTTCTTCTATCTCGGAGAAGGGGACAACACGGCTGTATTTTGGCAGTTCGGTTTGGGAGTTGAAGGCATCTACTATTTTGTGAATGTCTTGCTCTCTGAGGCGGTTTTTGTTGCCGTCTTTCATATAGCCTTTGCTGGCATCAATCATGAAGATACCCTCTCGCTCTGCTGCATGTTCTTTGTCCAATACAATGATGCAGGCTGGAATTCCTGTGCCATAGAAAAGGTTGGCAGGTAAGCCGATGATGCCTTTTATCCATTTGCGTTGGATGATGTTTTTGCGGATTTCGGCTTCGGCATTGCCTCGGAAGAGGACACCGTGGGGGAGGATGACTGCAGCTTTGCCAGTGCTTTTTAGTGATTTGAGGATATGCAATAGGAAGGCATAGTCTCCATTCTTGGAAGGTGGCACTCCAAAGCCATCAAAACGCTTGTAAAGGTCGTTATAAGGATCGATTCCATTGCTCCAAGACTTTGCAGAAAAGGGTGGATTGGCGACGATATAGTCAAATTTTTTCAACTCATTGGGACTTTCTGTCCAATGTGGAGCGGCAAGGGTATTGCCCTGCCAAATCTCAGCTAAAGGGGCATTGTGCAACCACATATTCATGACGGCCAATGCACGGGTAGCATTGTCCATCTCTTGTCCGTAAGGCGTAAGTTCTACGGGCGCTTCATGTACTACTTTCAAGAGTAAAGAACCTGATCCACAAGTGGGGTCATAGGCCGTTTGGTTGCTGCTTTTGGCCTTATCTACATCAATTACCTTTGACAATATTCTAGATACCTCTGAGGGGGTGTAGAATTGCCCCTTACTTTTACCAGACTCTGTAGCAAAGTGGCGCATCAAAAACTCATAGGCATCTCCTAGGATGTCATCATCTTCTGCTCGGTTGCCAGAAAAGTTGAGGGCTGGATTTTCAAAGATTCCAATGAGCTTAGTGAGCCGATCGACCATTTCTTTGTCTTTGCCTAGCTTATCTGGATCATTAAAGTCTGTTAAATCAATGACGCCTTTCAGTCCATTCGCTTCTGCTATGGGTGCGATGATCTTCTTATTGATGTCGTCTCCGATGGTGGACTTGCCCTTTAGGGCAATCATATCGTCAAAGCTTGCTCCCTCGGGTATCTCTATCAGGGAATCTGGGTCGCTTGCGGCTTTATCAGATATGTATTTTAAGAATAAGAGGGTGAGGACATAGTCTTTGTATTGGGAGGCATCCATGCCGCCTCTTAGTTCGTCGCAGCTTTTCCAAAGAGAGGAGTAGAGTTCTGATTTTTTTATGGCCATGTTGGTTGTATTTACAGTTTTTGTTGTTTAATACAGTGTACTTATTTTAAAATTCCATGAATTTTATTGAAACAGCCTAGTATTAGGGGAGCGTTTCGATACCAGCAGCTCCCCATCATCGCTTTTCCCCCCAATGATGCTTCACCACCCCAAAGCCCAGGGTACTCCCTTGCCCCAATCCAATAAAATCAGGAATAAAGAGATTACACTCGAAATCAAAATTGAAGGCCGCCTTTTTGATGCCCTTAAAGGAGATACGCTTGCGATCATACATTTGTGTAATAGCCAACTCAATTTGCCCGGGCAATTCCCAACCAATACCATCGGCAAAGCGCAGCAGGTGTTGTTTCAAAATCCGTTCAATCAGTTGCAAGCGCGCCACCTCTCCCTTGCAAGCCAAAAAAGCCTTGAAATTATCCGAATTGAGGGCCAAATAATTGTGAATCCGATAAGCAGCCATCTCCGGCAATAGCCGCATCTGAAAAGCATGCAACTGCAAACGATGAATCCGCATATCGTGCTGCTCCTGACCAATACGCAGCGACCAATCGGGCTGAGAGAAAAAATGATGCGCCTCTTCCACCCCCTTATCCAAACACAAAAGCATCGGGTGATTTTGGTGCAACTTGTATTGAATCAAGGGATAGCGATAATGAAAACCCCGTTCCTCATTTTTATGATTGTGAAACCACTCATGCTCCAAACCTACCTTATGGGCCATCGCCCCCCTAAATTTGGGCAACTCCCAAGGCTGTAACTTGGTCTGAAAAACAACAGATAATAAACGCAACTCCTTGTCCGTAGAACGATTGTTGGGCATCATATAAAGGGTATTAGGATGAATAAAATGGCCATATTAGACCGTTAAGATAAACAAAAAAATCATATAGCACAAATCCAAAATTCACAACTTTGGCACAGCCCCAAACACTATCCATTTTGCACCAGCAATTGTACAAGATAGACTGTATAGGCTTCTGAAAATGTAGTAAACATGGGGCTTTCCGTATTGGCATTATCTTTTTACTAAAATACCTCATGCAACTTTACCTAGATTCCTATGGCTGTTTTTTATCCGTAAAACATGGCCGGTTTTGGTTGAAAACGCCAAACACCGAAGGGCAAGCCATTCCCATCCTCCGACTCAAATGCATTCTCCTCACCAAAGGGGTCAGCCTCAGCAGCGATGCCATTTTTTTAGCACTAGAACATAGTATCCCCATTGTATTTATTGACAATTTAGGTCGATCAGAAGGCTATATTTGGGGAGGACAGTTTGGCTCCATTTCATCTATCCGAAAGAAACAAGCAATTTTCGCCGACCATATCAAAGGTCTACAATGGATCAAAGGCATTTTAGAAGAACGCCTAAACCATCAAATCCAGCAACTCCGCCAATTGGCCGAAGCCCAACCCTCCCTCCAAAAAGACTATCAGAAAAGCTGGGCGCAACTGCAAAGCCTTCAAAAAACATGGGATAAAAAGAAATGGCTCCGACAACAAGACGCCGATGCCCTAGCCGCAAGTTTTCGAGGACTAGAAGGCAGTGCCAGTCGCATCTACTTCCAAGCCATCAGTATGGCCCTACCCGAAAGCTGGCAATTTCAAAAAAGAAACCGCCGCCCAGCCTACGACCCCTTCAACGCCCTACTCAATTACCTCTATGGAATGCTTTACCCCATGGTAGAACTCAGCCTCATCAAGGCTGGCCTCGACCCCTATATGGGCATCTTGCACGTAGACCGACATCGTCGCCCCACCTTTGTATACGATATGATCGAGTTGTATAGACATTGGGCCGAAGCCGTAGCCATCAACTTAGTAGCAGAAGCCCAAATCGACCCCCAAAAGCATTTCGCTGCCCCCGACCCCCAAATCGGAATCCGCCTACTCAGCTCAGGCAAATCCGCCGTCATTCAGCAAATGCTCGAATACCTAGAGGCTGCCAGTCCCTTTATGGGTAAAGAAAGAAAAAGAAGCGTTCAGATGGATTTGCGCATGCAACAAATTGCTCAAGAAATTAAACAGTTCAGACCTTAAATGCAGTGTAACAAAAAATATTATATATACAACCTTTGCAATCCTCTGCTTAATTATGCGAAGGGCTTACACCACCTCGCAAAGGGGTTTGATTTAAAAACTTTTATTACACAGTATTAAAACACCCCATGATGACCAAAATGAACAACTTCAACAAATGGTTTCGCATCATCGCCTACCTCCTTGGCATTAGCACCATCAGTACTACCCCAGCCATCCTCTACGAATATGGCGATTTGATCTGGGGAGAAAGCAACCCCCAACTCAGCCCAGAAGTCCTACCCGAAAAAGAATCCGAACTCCCCGAAAAGCCCATCGATTCTTTGGATGCCGATGCCTGGGATGAGATTCTAAAAACCTCCGATCTGGAAAAAGAAATCCCAACACAGCCCTCCAAGCGTTACAACCCCAAACGCCCCAAAAACTACCGATCCAAACCCGCCCCCAAAGGCGCACATCGCATCGCCTGCGAATGTATGGACGAGGTCAAGCAAGACAAAACCGGCAGAGGTGCTTGTAGCGGACATGGCGGCGTACGCTATTGGATCTACCAACTTCCTGATAAAAGCCTGATGCGCCAAGCCACCTGGCGGCATGAAGACCATCCCGAACCCCTTTCCGAAGCAGAACGCCAACAACTCGATGCCTATCGCCCCGCTCAACGATCCAATCCCCAAGCTTACGATCCCCCCAATCTTGAAAATATGGAAGATGCCGCAGATGCCGCTACTCCAGTACAACCCCCAGCCATTGCAAAAACAAGAACCGAAAAGGAGCAAGCCGAAGCACAGAAATGGGGTTTTTACGACCTGATGATCATGCTCATGATGTGTATCACCATCGCTTTTATCACCCATACCATGTTTGCAAGACGATGAACCACTATATAATCAGTTACGACATTAGCGATAATCATCTGCGACAAAAAGTAGCCTATGATCTGGAAAAATATGGCGCCATACGACTGCAAAAGTCCGTCTTTATCGCTCCCAATATGCGCAATGAAGACATTCAACGCATCAAAACAGCCCTAAAAGATCGAATCCAACAACACCCCCGACAGCTCAACAGCGATTCGCTGATCTGTTTCCCCATTCAGAAAAAAGATATCCAAGAAATGGTCTGGGCGGGCGATAGCGAAAAACTTAGAGAGATCTTGCGGGAACTACTTTTTATGCTCTTTTGATTGGAAAACTTTAAATTATTTTGTATTTTTATAAGGAGTTGGGGCCGCCAAAGGCATCGCTATGTTTCGGGGCTTTCGGCCTGCTGCT
>CAZOLU010000135.1:0-9496 GCA_964580485.1 uncultured Saprospiraceae bacterium
ATTTTTAGTATTTTAGCATTTGAAATGTAGCTTCAGTAAGCTTTTACCTCTTTTCAAAATGCAGTATGAACAGAATTTCCTTCCTTAGTCTAGGGATTTTTTTTATATGTCAATTCTCTTATGGGCAGAGCTATACCCAATTCATAGGCAAGGTTGTCGATGAAAGCAATAGAGCTTTGGTGGCTGCAGATGTCCGTATTCCTGCAATAAAGAAAGGAGCAATCACTGACACCCTAGGGGTTTTTGTGATTGAAGATGTACTAGAAGGTACTTATGATATTGAAATATATTTTCTAGGCTATGAGCCGCTCAAAAAAAGCGTTTTAATAAAAAAAGGGCAAGAATCCAGCTTTCAATTAACTATATCTTCCGTCAAATTTGAGGAGTTGCTCATTGAAGATGATTATGCAGATCAAATAAAAAAAGAAACTGCACTGGATATCGAAGTAGTTGATGAAGATTACCTCAAAGAGCATCTTGGAGGTAGCCTAATGAAGTCTCTCGAACGACTTCCTGGTGTGACAACTATTGATATCGGTTCGGGTCAATCAAAACCCGTAATTCGCGGACTCAGCTTTAACCGCGTGGTAGTTGTTGAAAATAATATCAAACACGAAGCCCAGCAGTGGGGTGCCGACCATGGGCTTGAAATTGACCAATATGCTGTAGATCATGTCGAGATTATCAAAGGTCCAGCTTCTCTGATGTATGGGTCTGACGCTATTGGAGGCATCATTAACATGAGCAATAAAAGCCTTCCAGCAGAAAACACCTATGGGATGACGATTGATTTATCTGGAAAAACGAATAATGACTTTCTAGGCGGTTCCATCTCTCTATTCGGGCGAAAAAAATCCTTTTTTATAACTGCCCGAGCTACCCTAACAGACTATGCCGATTTCAGAGTCCCCACAGATAGTGTTGATATTTACAATTATCGGGTGGGTTTGTATAAAAATCGTTTGCGAAATACCGCAGGTCATGAACTAAACCTCCACAGTTCATTTGGAATTATCAAAAAACGCTTCATCAGCAAATTTTATGTGAGTAATGTCCGTATGCAAGCTGGTTTTTTTGCCAATGCACATGGTTTAGAACCCCGTAATGTGGATGAAGCTTTTCACGATGCCTCTAGCCGTGATATTCAATACCCTTTTCAAAAAGTCAATCATTTTAAACTCATCAATAAAAGTTCTTATTGGGCCAAAACCTGGAGGCTAGAGTTTGATTTGGGCTACCAACGAAACTACCGAGAAGAATGGAGTCAATATGTTCAGCATGGCTATATGCCTGCCCTTTTTCCAGATACCATGAACTTTAATGGAGATATTGAACGGCAGTTTCAAAAAGATATTTACGCTGCCAATCTGAAGTTCTTTTATCAAATATCCGAAAATACAGAACTTAGTTCAGGCATCAACAGCGAATATAAACAAAACGAAATTGGAGGACGTGGTTTTATCATTCCTGCCTATCAACAACTGAATTTGGGTAGTTTTGCTGTGCTCAAGCATCATTTCTCTGAAAAAAGTTTGCTTCAAGGAGGACTTCGATACGATTATGGTTATATCAACACCAAAGCACACAACGATTGGTTTCCCTCACCAGCAGATGATAGTAATGACAGCAACTTAATTAACTTGCCGAGGGCTATAGATATAGAACGCAATTTTTCCAATTTAACTTGGTCTGTTGGCTACAACTATAATGCTGAGCATTGGTCTTCCCGAGTGAATATTGGAAATAGCTTCCGAATGCCTATTCCCAAAGAACTAGCAGCTAATGGCATCAACTATCATCGTTTTAGTTATGAGGTGGGTAATGCAGATCTATCTCCCGAAATTTCTTATCAACTGGATGCTGGAGTTGATTATCAATCTAAAAAATTAGCGATAGGCCTCTCCCCTTTTCTCAGTTACTTTAGCAATTACATCTACCTAAATCCAACGGCGAACTATGACCGACTCTATGGCTTTGGAAATCAAATTTTTGAATATACCGAAGCTGAGGTTTTCAGATGGGGCGCTGAGATTTATGCTAATTATGATGTTCTAGAGTACTTACAGTTGGGCTTTGTTGGGGAATATGTATATGCTCTCCAACTTAGTGGGCCAAAAGCGGGATTTACCCTACCTTTCGCACCCCCTGCTTCCTGTATTTTCAATATCAGATATCATAAAGATCAAATCGCATTTATGGAAAATCCTTATGTCTCTTTGGATTACAGACTTACAGCTACTCAAAGAAACATTGTTCCGCCAGAGGTGGTTACGCCAGGGTTTCAAGTGATCAATCTTAGTATAGGAGCCGATATCCTTTTCAAGAATCAACCTATAGATATCGCCTTACAAGTTCAAAATCTTTTAAACAGTAAATTTTTCAATCATACAAGTTACTACCGGTTAATAAATGTTCCAGAGGCTGGTCGAAATTTTGTACTGAATATTTCGATCCCCTTTGTGTTTAAAACCCCATAAGTTTATACAAAACCATTCTTTCACTATTATAATTTTTAAGTTATGAAGTTCACATTTAAGTCGATTGTATTGTTTGTTGCTGTTGCAACAATGTTAATGGGTGTTTCTTCTTGTCAAAAAGATCCAGAAGCTCCAGTAATTACAGGATTAGAAGTAGGCATTGGAAATAGTCTTGTTGGACGGATCGGTAGCGATCTACATATTGACGCAGAAATTGTTGCAGAAGGAAAAATCGATAAGATTAAAGTGGAGATTCACCCTGAAAGTGGATCGGGTGAAGATATCGAAGTAGAGTTCACGGATGATGCTGGTAAGAAAAATACCGATTTTCATGAGCATATCGACATTCCTGCAAGCACAACTCCTGGCGATTATCATTTCCACCTAAAGGTTTATGACAAACAAGGGAATATGTCTAGTGCCGAAGCAGATATTACACTAGAATAATCCACAAATTTCTTCTCTAAAAAATCTATTTATCAACTTCACAAAAAATATCGGGCAGTTAGAAGCTGCCTGATATTTTTAAATTCAAAAAATATGAAAGCAATTAAACTTTTTATGCTCCTAGCAGTAGTTGGTCTTGTTCTAAATTCTTGTAAAAAAGAAGTAGATACGGAAAAGCCTACTGTTGACATGTCGTCGGCAGATGCCTTCCCAAAAAGTTGTGACACGATTTATTTTGACGAACCTTTCACAATTAAAGCTTTATTGAGTGACAATGTAGAACTGGGTTCCTACAACATTGATTTTCATCATAATTTTGATCAGCATACGCATAGTACGGAAATCGAAAGCTGTACCTATGATCCTGTTAAAACTCCTCTAAACCCATATCTTTTCATTGAGGACTACAGCATTCCTGAAGCTAGCAGTCAGCATGAAGTAGCACTTCAAATGACGATACCTTCCACCGATGGAACAAATCAATATGATGAGGGGGACTATCATTTCCACCTGAGCATTACAGACAAAGAAGGATGGTCTAGCCAAATTGGGCTAAATGTAAAGATACTCCATCGCTAGTATTTAGGGTAAACTACTCAATTATCAAATACAAATACCCCTAAGGAGTTTGTCCTCTAAGACACTCTTTAGGGGTATTTGTATGTCATAAGAGAATAAGACAGGTTCAAGATTATCCATTTTTGCAACGTTGTTGCAAAAATGGATAATCTTGTGTATCTTTGCCATGGTTTTATACAAAAAGTGAAATACGTTCTAACATAAATTCTTCAATAACAAGTAAAAAATGAAAATCTATGAGAAGTACTATCCTAGCCCTATTGCTATCTTTGTTGCCCTTGCTGACCTTTGCACAAGATACACTTCAAAATTACGACCCCAATACTACTAATGCTGTAGCAGACACCTTCCCCTCGCAAGGTTATTATACTGGACACAATGACTATGGAGATGAGGAATTTGCCGAAAAGTACGAATTGGTTGGGAGTGCAAATATAGTCGCTATAATTGCGATACATCAAGGTGTTGCTGGAACATCTTCAAAAAATGCTTCCTACAAGCTGTATAGCGTCGGAACTAATGGCTTACCAGATACTGTATTGGGTACAAAAACGGTAGCCTACAACAACATCCCTATTGACGGGAGTGAATATACCGTTACTTTTGCAACTCCCGTGATGGTGTCGGAAGATTTTTTTGTATCTCTTAATTTAGGCGACTACGTGCATGGGAATGCTGGTACAAAAAAAATAGCCCTAACACATAGTCCTGATGGTACAAGGGATTCTGCAGACTTTAATGTTTTTGGTAGAAACGCCATTCGCTGGCACTCTCATGGTAGTCCTAACTGGAAAGATTATAGAACAGAAAATTTTAGTGGCTATCAGCCTGCCGTTCATTTCTCGATTTTTCCTGTAGTAGAGATGGCAGCGAGCTCGGTGATCGGCTTTGATGATCAAACAAGCATTGGAGCAATTTTTCCAAATCCTTCGGCTCATGGCAGCTTTACGATTCCTATAGAAACTAAGGTTGGAGGAAAAGTTAGTTTCCAATTATTGGATCTAAGTGGAAGAATCGTTGCAGAGGATCATGCTATACTAAATCCTGGTCAAACAGACTATCAATTCTTGTATAACGAATTAGCCGCAGGAAGTTATTATATGCTCATCAAAACCCCTGAAGGCAGTATCT
Source organism: uncultured Saprospiraceae bacterium (assembly GCA_964580485.1). GTDB lineage: Bacteria > Bacteroidota > Bacteroidia > Chitinophagales > Saprospiraceae > Saprospira. Next base: position 4,635 of record CAZOLU010000135.1, read on the forward strand.
CACAACAAGTACTTATAAGGTAGTGCTGATAACATCCCTTAAGTTGATTTAAAGGAATGTGGCAGAGCTTAGTTCCGTTAAATCAAACCTTTACCGATAGTTATACGAGATCAGATCACCACACTTTTAGATTGTTAGACTCACACTACTTCGGTGAATTTTTAAATTTTTTGTAACTATTTAGCCTCTGCGCTAAACTCCATCTTTTGTTGCAGCCTAAGTGGGTGGCTTCTGCCAGGGATAGGAACCGTTGTCTGAACGGAACATAGTGGAGAGAGTGGTGGACAGCCCGACCGATAGGGGGCAGCCTAAATAGTTACAATTTTTTTTAAACTTTTAAAAAATTCACCGAATTAGTAACTCAAAGTCCTTATGGATATTAGTCCTGTCTTTGGGCCCAACAATCTGATATCAAGCAATCTATTTCAGTATAATCTCATAACTATTTGGGTTTGATCAATTCCCAAGTCAAAGCCCAACTGCTAGGCATTATTCATTTTTAGATACATTTTTAGATGCAATCTGCTCCAGCTTTTCTGCTTGCAAGGCGTTGGCCTGCTGCGCTAAATGTTTGTTTAGATCCTCCTCAATTCGTTCTCCCAAATGATTGATATAAAAAGTTTCATTGCCTTGAATCACCTCTACTACCCCATTGCGGAAATGCCCCACAAAATCATATTCAAAAGGGATAACTTCATTTCCCTCAATATCAATAAAACCCCATTTATCCCACTTTTTCACACCTGCCAAATTTTCACTAAAATCATAAGCTGCCAAATATTTAGGTGCAATGATGACATTATTGGTTTTACTATTATAAAAGCCCCAACGTTTGGTTTTTTCATCCATAAAACGAGAAACATGCTCCAACAAGCCCACTAGTTTAATCATATGGTCGACATGATGGAACGCCGCTCTATTGACCTCTTTGATGGCAGTCAGGAGTAGGTCTACGGACTTTGCATATTTTTGAAGTTGATATGCAGTTTGAGCATCCTCCATAGCGGTTTCCAAAAGTTGCTCTCTACGACAGATTTCAATTTTATGCTCGATCACCTCTCTCTTTGGAGTAAACTCCTCCTCATAAAATTCTAGGGCTAATGCAAACTCCTGGTGCGCTTTAGCCCACTCTAGTGCTAGAAAATGCATTTGTGCTTTTTGCAAGTGTTTGTCAAAGGGTTCTCGCAATATTTTAAGCTCCTCGGCTTTGAGGTGGGTGGCTACCTGCTCAAACAACTTGCGAATAACGGCATCGTTGCGCAGCCCAAGGGCATCCTTACAATTGAAATAAGCCGTTTGATAATCACCTATGGCATAAGCCTCATGTGCCGCATTGGCATAATGCCGAAAGTCGATCTCTCTAAGACAGAGGTCGATGCGAGCTTCTATCAGCTCCCGATGCGGAACAAAGCCCTCTCGCCAATGCTCTAAAGCTTCCCGAAAGAGCGGTAGTGCCGCTCGCAAACGCTCTGGGCGAGCCTCCCAATTTTCAAAGAGCTGATTGGCTTCAGCCAAAAGCGCCTTGAAGGTTTCTTCCAACTCAATTTTTGCAGCGCGAATTTTATCCAAGCGTATATCCAACTCCTCAATAACTTGGTCAAAAAGCTCATTCTTGACATCCATGCTATCATAAATGGGCAGCCCTGCTCGAGGTAAAACCTCCAAGTTGCGATAAACCGTATCTTCCCACCAACAGGTATTGAGGATAATCGGCACAACAATGAGTTTATTGGCTTGATGCAAAGGTAAGCAGCTTCGCAGTGCTTGCCCCGAAAAATAGGGCGATAAAATCGAATCTTCACTCAGCAAGAGCAACACCATATCGGCAGCTTGTAGCATTTCCCGAATTAACGCCTGTCCTCCTTCGCTCAAATCCTGCCCATCATACCAGACCTTATTGATGATATAGCCTCGGTTTCGTTGGTTCAAATCGAGTAGGTGTTGGTAAAGTTCCTGAAACTTATCCTTATCTTTGGGGTGATAAGCAATAAAAATATTGAGGGTATAAGTGGCTTTGATATGCATGGCACTTGCTTAATTCTTTGTATTCAATCATTACTTAATTCCTACTCAAGGCTTCTTTCAATGCTGCCGCAGCCTGGTGCGAGCCATCGATTTCCAAAACCTTTTGACAATAGGCAATCGCTTCTGCGGGCAAATCTAGTTGCTCTGCACAAAGTGTTGCAAGTTTCCATAAATTTTCAATTCGATCCTCCTGCTCAACATCAGCAATGCTCAAGCCTTTCTTATATTGCTCGTATGCCTTTGTATAATTGGCTTTCAATTGATAAATATCTCCCAAGCGAAGGATAGAATGGTGATGTAGAGGATTGGCGACCAAAGCTTTTAAAAAATATTGCTCCGCACGTTCAAGATCTTTTTTATAATCCATCTCCAAACAGGCCAAAGTATTTAAATAGCTCGCTTGGGGCTCATCTTTACTCAACTCAACTGCCTTAGTGGCATGCTGATAGGCCTCCTCATATTTTCCTTCGTACTGATACTGCAACCATGCTAAGTTATTCAGGTTTACAGGGTACTCTGGATCAACCTTATGGCTCATATAGTTGTATTCCAAGGCTTGCTTGATATTCTTCAAATACACCTGATTGAGCATCGCAATTTGCGTGTAGTACTGATGTGTATAACGAGGATAGGCCTGTATGGCTTCTTCCAAAAAACGAATAATTTGGGGTACCTCTCCCAAGTATGGGGAATTTTCCGACAGTAAGCCTACGACCAAACAATTGATGTAGTGAATCTTACCAGGCATGCTACTCAAGCCACTATCCACAGCAGGTTTCAAAAAACTAAAGGCTGTTTCAAATTGTTCCATTCGCCTAAGATTATCTCCCAAGTAAATATACTTTTCGATAAAATCACGGTTGATGAGCAAATATTCTTCAAAGTCAGAACGATGGGCTTCAAAGGCTTTTAAGAGGGGTTCTAATTCTTCTCGCTCTTCCGCCCATTCTATTTCCCAGTAGCTTCCCGTCCAATCAAAAAACAGAGATAGGGCTTGCTCCAACTTCTCTTTGAGTACGGCATCAGGGTATCCTTTGTGAAGGTTGTAAAGTCTATCATACAATTCAAGTTCTTCTTCTTCCTCTCTATAATCATCGTAATTGTATTCAAAATAACGCTTTTGCCAAACCAAGATGGGCAGGACTTCTTCTGACATTAGTGCTTGATTTTGTTCTAAAATAGCTAAGCCCAAGGATAAACTATCTTGTTTGTCGCTAGCTAATAAGCGTTTCAAATTCTTAACTTCTTCTGTTGAAAATTTCACAGTTTAGGGTTTTATAGCAAATTATGCTGGTAAGGTAGTGCGGATCTTTCTATGTAAATGTTGAGCATAGTAGTTTTCAGGGTGATATTTTAGTAAACGTTGCACCGCCTTTAGTGCAGCAGGATAGTCCTTTAATTTAAAATACAACAATTCCGCTAAAAGGGTTAGTTTATATTCAGAAGTTTTGCTAAGTTTTAATCCCCGTTCATACCAAATTTGGGCTTCTGTATATTCTCCTTTGGCTGCCAAAACTTCACCTAAAAGTGTAAGGGAAGGATGATGCGTCATCTTAATTTTCATGGCCTCTCGAAGTAGCTTTTCGGCTCGATCCAATCGTTTAAACCCCAAAAACTCAATACAAGCCAAAGTGTCTAAACTGTGAATATCTTTTTGTATAGCTACGGATTGCTCCGCTAGTTCCAGTGCTTTTGTATAATTTCTGTCAAACTTAAAGTAAATATTTGCCAAGTTATTTAAAGCACTTTCATGCTCGGGGTACTGCTCCAAACATTTAAGACAGTAGCTTTTTGCAGCAGACTTATCCATCAAATACAGATCGTAGACTATTCCTATAAGATGATAATACTGATACGCATAGGAAGGGTAGATTTGTGCTAGATCCTTTAACTCTTGAACCACTTGATTAGCCTCTTCCAAATACACTTTTTTAATAAAAAGGTGGTTAATCATAAGATCTACATAGGCAATCTTTAGATTTGGGTCTTTGGGTTGAAGCTTCATCACCTTTTTCATATAAGGAAATGCCGCTCCAGGTTTTTTATATTGCCGCCTAAGGTATTCTGAAAGTTCATAATAGCGTTGAAGATACGCAGGATTGTGCAAAATATAGGGCTCATAGTCATCGAAATGCGCTTCAAAAAGTAGGAGATGCTGACGAAACTCCCCCCATCGCTTGCTGTAGTGCTGCCGCACCCATTGAAACACTAGAAAGTGTTGATCATAGGTTTTAATAGTTTTGGGATCAAGATAGCTGTTGAGCAAAACGCCTAGCTCCGCCTTCCACTGTTGGATGCTTGCAGTCTCCCCCTCTTCTTTAAAATGCCGAATCAGCATTAAGGGTGCCAAAAGCTGGGGAGTCACTTCAGGATATTGCCGCAATATTTCAAAACCTAAACCTAGGTTTTCATCCATGGGGCTTGCAAGCAATGCAGCAAGATTTTCTACTTCTAAAGGGCTAAGAGGCATTAGATTAGATTCATATTAAACATGAAATTTCATAAGCAAATTACTGCCTTTTTTCCTAAAATACAACTCAAATACAGGCAAGTGCCTTTAAACATTCCTTAAAATAAGAAATGAAAGCTTTATTTTATCCGAGGAATCCTTATTTTTGGAGATCATTAACTATACATACTAAGATTTTCAAAAAAATCAGCATTTATCTATGAAAACAATATACTTCTGGGCCAGCCTAATTTTAATAAGCACTCTGATGAGTTGTGGAAACAATGAGGCCCCCAATAATGATCAAAATCCTAAGTTAGAAAATGCATCTAATAATGCTGAACCCTCTGCCCCTAAAGGAATGCCAGTTTCTATTAGTGGACAAGTA
>CAZOLU010000136.1:0-6543 GCA_964580485.1 uncultured Saprospiraceae bacterium
CATAAAAATTGGATGTAGTCTCAACTTGTATTAAAGAAACGTGGTATACCCCCTACTTTATTATTTCTTAAAGAGTTTACTAATGTTAATATCTTTGGTAAGGTCTGAGATTTTACGCTTGGTGACCAGCTCTTTAGCTTGGGTAACCCACTGGTCGTGTTCAATCGTGTTTTCAGCCAAACCTAGTACGGCGGTTAGTTTTTTTCTATATTCCTCATCCCCCAAAGCTGCAATCTGCTCATATTGATAGAATCCTAAATAGTTGAGTTTTTCTTCAATAAAAGTACCAATCCCATTGATTTTCTTTAAGTCATCCTTATTCATTTCATTAGATTTGGGAATAGATTGCCCCAATTCTGCTACTACATATTGTTCTAAGGCTGTTTTATATTTGGGATCTACCACAACCTCTTTTTCGTCAACCGTATTATCCTCCTGCACCTCCAAAAGTTTAGCGGGATTTATAGAAGTGTAGAGCCCTTCGCTATTCATAGCAAGATTGGCAGATTCCAAGGCTCTAAACATAAGGAGTTCTTCTTCCTCATCCCATTCAATAACTTCGGGTTCCTCCATATCCAATCCTCTAGCGCTTACTTCAGGTTCTTGGTTTAATTGCTCTTCTAGGAGTTCGGGATTTTCTATTAAATCTTCCTCTTTGATATTGGAGAGAAAAGGCGTTTCCTGCATCCAGTCCTCTGCCTCTTCCAAACTGCGCAGCATCAATTCTTCATCGTCCAGTAGCGGTTCTTCATTAACTACTAAAATAGCTTCTTCAATCTCTTGGAAAAATCCCTGGAGCCCCATGGCTTCATCTGCCTTGGCAAGAGCACGATCCATGAGTTCTATCTCATCTTCTTCCAATTCGGGCATGGCTGCTTCTTCTATTTCTTCCAAGCCCCGAGTTTGAGGAGCTTCTAGCTCAGCCAATCGCTCTTGTAGCAATTCGGGGTCCTCAATGAGTTCCTCTTGATCGATATTTTGGTAAAGCCCTTGATGAGATAATGCGTTGCGAGCCTCATCCAACAGTTGGTCCATGAGGTTTTCCTCTTCGGCTTCTTCTTGCTGAGCCTGTGTTTCTATACTGGTATAGTGCTCTAGTTTTTGTGCAATAGCACTTTTGTCATGTTGTAGCTGTTTGAAATCTAGTTCTAACTGAGCCAATTCATCCTTCAAGCTCATATTTTCTTTTGCCAACTCCTCTGGGTTGAGCTCTTCTAAAAGGGTAATTTTATTAAGTGCTACTCCCAGATCCGTGCGCAACTCTTCCTTTTCGGCATGCGCCTGCTCTAGTAGGGTTTTTGCAGTACCCAACTCTATAAATGCAGCTTCTTTAGCATCTTGCATTTTTTGGCGATCCTGTTCAAGCTCTTCCATCAAGCCCTTCATCATCTCTACTTTCTCAAGAGCTGTTTTGCTGTTTTTTAAAGCTTCAGCTTCTTTGTTGTTGGCTTCTACAATTTCTATTTGTGCATACTTGTAAAGCTTTTGCAGCTCGTTGCGTTCATCCTCCGCAGCTTGAGCATCTTTTACTTTTTCATCACGCTCTGTTTCAAGGTGGGTGTAAAGATCTTGAATTTGCGTGAGTTTAGTTTGCAATTCTTCAATATGTAGCTCTTTAGCTGTAAGATCTTCTTCTAGACGTTGTACTTTAGCGGCCTGCACACTATACTTTTCCTCCAACTGTTTATGGTTTTCGGTTAAGGTTTTTAATTCTCCATCAAGCAGCTTAATGTCTTTTTTCAGACGGCGACGTTGTGGCCAATGAGCCAAGAGCGCCCAAAGTAAAAGTCCCAGCAAAAAAGTGATGAGCAGAATTGCAGCAAAGATAATGGCTTCGGCACTGTCATTGAACGTAAATAGCTTTTCAAAAGCTTCCATGAAATTCATAGTGTAAAGGTTTGAGTTTATTGAACATCCACCAAAAGGATTTCTACCCTTCGGTTTTTTGCAGCAGTGTAGGTATTTAAATTGCCATCTGGCATCAAATCTTCTTCTAGTTTTTCATCATTCCCTTTGGTCTCCACCCGAATGTTATGGGTAATGCCCTTCTGGGTTAAATATTTTTTCATACTATTGGCAAACGCTAAGGCTTCTTTCTCCGCAGCTTTGCCTTTGAGTTTGGAGTCTGTATGCCCAATAAGTAGAATTTTAATATAGTCTTTATTCGCAATAAAAGCTTTCAAACTATCCAAATACTCATTAAACACAGGAGGTGCCAATTTGAACCGAGCTTCAGGGTCTCTTAAAAATGCCATTCTTGCATCATAGGTTACTCGAAGCACCGACTGCTCAAACTGTTGAGCAAAGTTAGCCACTTCTCGCTCCATAGCAGCAGTTCCCGTAGGGCGATAGCCCATAAGTTCAAGGTGAATAGGTGCAGCAAGGCTGCTATCTCGTTTGAGTTTACCTAAGGTCATCAGTTGTTGGGGATTGACCTGGTACTCATATATCAACTTATCAGCAATTGCCATTGCTCTAGCTACACCCAGGTTTTTGTAAGGTCCTAAATGAGCCTCGGCTTCATTTCCTAAAAAAAATGCTTCTATTTTTAATCGAGCTTGAGGTTGACTTTTCAGCTTGTCGGCGATACCTTCCAACAAATGTAAATGCCTTCTACCATATATAGGTAGGGTGCTGCCATGATCAAAATAAAATTGTGGGTATGCTTCAAAAACAACAAAACCATCTGCTTGGACTTCCAAGTTTTGAGGTAGTTCTGCCAACCTTAGACTGTCATGTTGCAATAGCTCCTGTTCACAGTTGCCTTTTACTTGGCAAAAGTAGTAGCTTCGGGCAAAAAGCATCCAGACCCCAAATATCATCAGCCCCAATAAAAATTTCCCGAGATTTAGTAATAGGTTCATGCTCGATAAATCTCCAACAAGTTTTTTTACTTAAAACAACTGTGGAATGTTTGACAACAGTTTATGGTTGATAGAAAAATATAAAAGATAAATATAGGGATTTTTGTATGGATAATCAACAGCCTTATCTTCTTTTTTAAATATAGATAGTTATCTCCGACTTGAATTAAAGGAGCTATTGCAGAAAGTAAGTAGTAACGACTGGTTAATGGTTTTGATTAACCCATATGATAAGCTTTTTATGAGGAGGGGGGAGATCTATAAAAGCTAGCGAAGCTGACCTAGAACGTAGATGACCTACGTTCTAGGTGTCGCGCGCCCGTGTGAGCGACGGCGTTGATTACCAACGCCGTCGCTGCGCACATATACACATGTACCTGCGCAGCACAGCCTAATGAGTTGGTTTTGTGAGATGTTTAGTATTCAAACGCTCCTCAAATTAGATGGGGATTGAGATGTCGTATGTTTAGCATATAGCTATATCCAAGGTGGAGAAGATATTTTTCAGAAAAGAAGTCCCTATTCAAGCCAAGTTGCGGATTTATTGAAAAAGTCAAGTTTATTTTACAATTTTTTACTATTATATTTGTTACCCAATTCTAATTCGAAGAATACAACCAACAGATAGCATAATATTAAAGAGGATTACAGCGATGGATGATCAAAGTAAAAATACTAAGCGATTAAAACCCAAACGGAAGCATCAGAATAATGATGGCTTGGTATTTGGCAAAGTGCAACCACAGGCAAGAGCATTGGAGGAGGCTGTACTTGGGGCATTGATGCTCGATAAGGATGCCTTACCCATTGTTATTGATATCCTCAGTTCCAAGAGTTTTTACATCGAGGCGCACCAGCAAATTTATAAGGCTATTTGTAATCTTTTCGAAGAAAGTAGCCCTGTTGACTTACTCACTGTTACGGAGGAGTTGAAGAAAATGGGAGTGCTAGATAGTATTGGAGGCCCTTATTACTTGGTTGAACTAACCAATCGAGTAGCTTCTTCTGCCAATATTGAGTATCATGCTCGAATCATCTCTCAAAAGTTTATCCAACGCGAACTGATTAGGGTTTCTACGGAAACTATCCGTGATGCCTATGAGGATACTACCGATGTTTTTGATCTTTTAGATAAGGCCGAACAGGGGCTTTTTGAAATCACACAGCAAAACTTGAGTCGTGGCTACCTGGGCATGAATACCTTGGTCAATATGGCTATCAAGCAATTTGAAGAACTTTCTAAAAAGTCGGATGGCCTTACAGGGGTGCCTTCTGGTTTTACTGCTTTAGACCGAGTAACCTCCGGCTGGCAGCCTTCTGATTTGATCATTGTTGCAGCAAGGCCTGGTATGGGAAAAACTTCATTTACCTTAGCCGTTGCAAAAAATGCAGCTTTAGATTTCAATATGGGCGTGGCGTTTTTCTCCTTGGAGATGTCTAGTGTACAATTGGTCAATCGTTTGATCTCTATGGAAACACAAATCTCCTCTGAAAAACTGAGAAAAGGAAACTTAGAGGAATACGAGTGGCAGCAGCTTTATGCACAGGTAGATAAGTTGGGGAAAGTCCCAATTTTTATTGACGACACTCCTGGAATCAGTATTTTTGAGCTTCGTGCAAAATGTCGCCGCCTGAAAATGCAGCACGATATACAAATGGTGGTCATTGATTACTTGCAGCTTATGACCGGAGGGGGAGATAACAAAGGTGGTAATCGTGAACAAGAAATCTCAATGATCTCTAGAGGACTCAAAGCACTTGCCAAAGAAATCAATGTACCCGTGATTGCACTTTCGCAGTTGAGCCGTGCAGTGGAAACAAGAGGGGGGTCTAAAAGACCAATGCTATCGGATCTGCGTGAATGTGTAACAGGAGATACCCGTGTTCAACTTAGTGACGGGCGATTTGAAAGAATTGATAGTCTGCTAAACCAACAACCTAAAGTTTGGTCTGTAAATCATCTCAATCAAAAGATCTTTGCTGATCAATCTGACTTAGTTTGGAAAGTCGGTAAAAAGAAGGTATTTCAACTCACCTTAGGTAGTGGTCGGCAGATCAAAACCACGGCAGAACATAGGCTGTTTTCAGCAAATGGATGGGTAAAAGTAAAAGATCTAAACCCTAATGATCGACTTGCTCTTGCTCATCAGATCCCTGAACCCGAAGAGCCAATATATCAAGACGAAAATAAGTTAATCGTTCTTGCGCATCTTATAGGATACGGGAGTTACCTAAAAGGTCTACCTTTGCATTACACCACAGCAGATGAAAGTCATAGCGCTATTGTAACCGCGGCTGCAGAGCAAGCATTTGGAGCAACAGTTAATAGACACGAAAGTAAGACGGGAACCTGGCATCAATTGGTTTTTAGTGGAAATGGCAATCGCTGCGAGCCTAAAGGCATTAACAAATGGTTTAGAGAGCTGGGTATCTTTAATCAGCGATCCAAAGAAAAACAAATCCCCTCAATCGTTTTTCAATTGAATAATCATCAACTTGCATTATTTCTAAGACATTTATGGGCTACAGATGGGACGATATTTGTTCCTAAAACTAATAATACAGCTCCTAAAGTAGCTTTTTCAACAAATAGCAGAGTTTTAGCAGAAGATGTGGCTCAACTTTTAGTTCGTTTTGGAATAATTGCTCGTATTCGAACCGTCAAACAAGGCAAGAAACCCAATGGAGAGCGATATAATGACATGTTTGTCACTGAAATTTATGGAGCTAAGCAACAACTCTTATTTCTAAATAGAATTGGAGTATTTGGTGCTAAAAAAGAGGCAGCAGAAAAACTAACTGTCTACCTGAAAAACAAAGAAAAAAATACCAATATAGATATACTCCCCAATTTAGGCTTTGATAAGGTCAAAACTATTATGAAAGAGAAAGGTATTTCTCATCGAGCAATGGCTAAGATGGGGGGGGCATCTTATGGGGGGAATGCTCATTTCAATTTTGCTCCTTCTAGAGAGGTATTAAATAAATATGCCGAACTTTTAGAAGATGAAGAATTAGATATTTTGGCCAACAGCGATTTATTTTGGGATAAAATCGTATCTATAGATGAGTTAGGTGAAGAAGTGGTTTATGACTTAACGGTTTTATCAAACCATAACTGGATTGCAAATGGTATTCTAAGTCACAACTCTGGAGCTATTGAGCAGGATGCAGATATCGTTACCTTCATCTATCGCCCAGAATATTACCAGATTTTGGAAGATGAGGATGGTAATTCGCTTAAAGGAATTGGTGAGATTATTATTGCCAAGCACCGTAATGGTTCTCTAGAAACAGTACGCCTTAAATGGGATGGGCAATATGCCTTGTTTAGTAATTTGGAAGACGAGGATTTTAATAGTTTTCAGGATGCTTCCTTTTTAAATGATGGCACAGATATGGGAGGAGGACAAACTTTCTCTTCTAAGCTCAATAATGATGATGATGTGCCTTTTTAAGGGGTTTTAATTAAAAACTGCATTACATTTTTGTTAATTACAATTCAGTTTTCTATCTTTGCAGGCGTTTCCGCAAAAAAAAGCTGTGATGAAAGACTTAAAGGCTTATACTATTAATTTTGCAGGCCTAGCAGAGGGAGAGCATCAATTTGACTATCACATAGATAAAAAGTTCTTAGCACATTTTGAACATGCTTTAATTGATGATGCAGCTATAGATG